>QMXQ01000074.1 GCA_003662205.1 Candidatus Bathyarchaeota archaeon | reverse complement strand
CGGCCATCGGCGTGGCCGGGGAGCTGCTGATGACGAACGCGGGCGTCTGCTTCAACTCCATCGACGGCCGCCCTAGCAGGTACGCGGGCCGAGGCGGGCTGGGCGCCGTGCTGGGCAGCAAGGGCCTCAAATTCATCGTGGTCGACGACAGGGGCGCGCCCGGCGTGGAGATCGCCGATAAGGAACTCTTCAGGAAGGGGTGCGCGAAGCTGGTGGAGGCCCTGAGGACCCACGACATCACCAAGCCGGGAGGATCCCTGAACACCTACGGCACCGCGGTGCTGGTGAACATCATAAACGAGGCCGGGGCCTACCCGACCCGGAACTTCAGGGAGGGACGCTTCGAGGGAGCGGCCGCCACCTCCGGCGAGGCCATCAACGAGATCTGCAGGGAGAGGGGCGGCGTCGGCAGAACCGGTCACCCCTGCCACCCCGGCTGCATCATCCAGTGCTCCAACGTCTACCCCAAGCCCGACGGTACCGAGCATGTCTCCTGCATAGAGTATGAGTCCGACTGGGCCTTCGGCGCCAACTGCGGCATAGACGACCTAGACATCATCGCTGAGCTGGTTAGGCTCAGCAACGACTACGGCCTCGACACCATCGAGGCGGGAGGAACCATCGCCGTGGCGATGGAGGCGGGGCTGGCGGAGTTCGGGGACGGGGAACGAGCCATCGAGCTGATGCACGAGATAGGGAAGGGGACTCCCCTAGGCCGGATCCTCGGCTGTGGCGCCGCGACCACGGGCCGAGTCTTCGGAGTGGTCCGGGTGCCCGGAGTAAAAGGGCAGAACATGCCGGCCTACGAGCCCCGGGCCATCAAGGGGATCGGCTTCGTCTACGCCACCTCCCCCATGGGGGCTGACCACACCTCTGGCTACACCATCGCCCCTGAGATCCTGGGCGTCGGAGGTGGCGTCGACCCCTTCGACGCCGACAAGGCGGAGCTGGCCCGGGGCTTCCTCCACACAACCGCCTTCATCGACACCACGGGTTACTGCCTCTTCATCGCCTTCGCCGTCCTCGACAAGCCCGAGGGTTTCGAGGGGACCGTTGAGAGCTGCAACGCGGTCCTCGGTGTCGACTGGACAATGGACGATGTCGCCAGTATAGGCAGGGAGATCATCGAGATGGAGCGGGCCTTCAACACCGCCGCCGGCTTCAACCAGGCGGACGACAGGCTCCCCGAGTTCATGAAGTACGAGGAGCTCCCACCCCACAACGTCGTCTTCGATGTCCCCTACGAGGAGCTCGACAAGGTCCACGCCCCGAAGAAGTGAAAGGAACATTCGGCAGGAGATCCCCAACCCTTTTTTTCAACTGTAAAGGAGAAACCATAGGAAACATTGATTGAGGTACACCTCTACGGAAAGCTCAGGCGGTTCTCGGAAAACCAGGACCCCCGAAGGAAATCGGTCATACAGGTTCCAGCCGAGGACGGCGACACGATAGAGTCAGTCATCCGGCGCATTGGAATCCCGATGTCTGAGGTGGGTAGCAACATCTTCCTGAACGGCGAGTACTCCAAGCTCACGCGACGAGTAGAGGATGGGGATAGGCTGGGGCTGTTTCCAGACGACATGCAGCTGCTCTACAGGTGGTACTTCGTTAGGAAGGGGGGATAGAGAAGCCGTGGTGAAGGTGGAGGTGAGGTTGTACGGTTCCCTGAGGCGATACACGCCTCAGCTGAAGATAGGTCAGCCCCTGAAGCTGAACATGAGACAAGGCTCTACGATACGGCAGGTACTCAGAAAGCTGAATATAAGCAGAAGAGAGGTGAAGATAGTCATCGTCAACGGAAGAGCTCGAAGTGACAGGTACACCCTCCAAGAAGGCGATAGAGTCGCAATCTTCCCTCCCATAGCCGGAGGATAAGAACCCACGCGCGTAGCATGGAGCCTGTGAGGAGCGAGAACCATCGAGCGTGCGATTCGCTTCCAGTTTATAAAAATCTCGTCAGAAAACCCCCTGCTTCAGCGGGGGGGATGAATGGCGATGCTTAAATATCACTGGACCCCCGTTTTGCGAGGATGTTCCCGTGCTGAAGGATGTTCAGCTCACCGTCATAGGAAAGGTTTTCAAGCCGAACAGGCGCAAGGTCCTCGCCCTAAACCGATGCCTGGAGGAATACCACAGACTGGTTAAGTGGTACCTCTCCCTGAACTCCACCTCCAAGAATTGGCTGCATCGAGAGGCGTATGAAAAGGCTAGAGCGCGGTTTAATCTATCCTCAGCTCTGATCCAGACGGCGAGAGATAAAGCTGTAGAGGCTCTGAAGAGCTTCAGAGAGACCCGGCGAAAGCGGAGCCAGCTCAACTTAAGGAGGGTCTCCATCCGCTTCGACGGGAGGTGCTACAGCTTCAGCCAGACGACGAACGCCCTCACACCCTGGTGGCTCACCCTCACCCTGAACAATGAGAGGATCAGCCTCCCCATCGTCTACGGGGAGAAACAGGAGGAGCTGATCCGGTCCGCGCTCGCGGGCGAGTACGCGTTCAGGACCGTCGAGATGGTCAAGCGAAGCGGCGCCTGGTACGCCCACATCGTGATAAAGAGGACGGTCGAGCTCAAGGAGCCGGAGACAGTCGTCGGCCTAGATATGGGAGAGGTCAACCTCGTCACCGCCGTTGCCCTGGTCGACGGTAGGCCGTCCAAGGGCCGGTTCTGGCGGGGCTCCGAGACCAAGCGTGTAAGGGGCCTGTACAACCACATAAGGAGGAGGCTGGGAGAGAAGAGGCTCCCGGGGAAAATCAGGGAGCTCGGCGCGAGGGAGCGGCGGAGGGTGAACCAGCAGCTCCACATCATAGCGAACGAGGTCGTCGCCTACGCGAGGCAGTTCCCAGCCCCAGCCATAGCCATGGAGGACCTCAACGGGCTGAAAGAGGACATGCGCTTCTCGAGGCGGATGAACAGGAGGGTCCACTCAATGCCATACCGCAGGCTCCAGAAATACATAGAGTACAAGGCCAACCTCGAAGGCATAGACGTGAGATACGTGGAACGGGCGTACACGAGCATGACCTGCCACCGATGCGGGCACGTTGCCCGAGCCGATGGCAGGGAGTTCAGATGCCCGGAATGCGGCCTGGAGTACGACAGGGACCTGAACGCCGCGATAAACATAGCCCGCAGGCTAAAGAGGTCTGCGGGATGGGGGAGCCGTGACACCCCCGAACCGGCGGATGAGGCCGCGGGCGCGAAGCCGCGGACGAATGCCGGAACCTCGGCAACGCTTCCAAACGGAAGCCCCGCCCTGAAGGGCGGGGAGGATGTCACGGAATGCTACGAAAACGCCGGTGTCCAAAAATACTCCTATCTTCAAGCCCTTCTAGGAAGTGATGACCTCTGAGGGCTTGCCGCCTTTCCGGCCGTAGAGGTATATGTCTATCTCCTCCTCCCTCGTTTCGACTCCCCAGTCGGTTGGCAATTTCATCAGCTTATCAGCTTCCTTCGGGGGAAGAGGGAGTCGGACGCCAGCGATGAGTCTGAAAAGCTCATCATCTCGCTCCGCTGAGAATCTCACCAATTTGTCTAGGAGATCCTGTTGGGATATCTTCTTGCCTGTTGTAAGGAGGAGCTTCGCCTGCAATGTGTCGAGGATGCGTTTACTCTCCCTGCTTATCTTCACCGAGGTGCTCATAGGGTTTGATGTATTTTTCTACGATTAATACTTTTCTACGTTCATTCCCTGCGCGATGGATGGAGTTATGGGTAACACCGATCTTTGAGCCCGCCTTTGTCGCTGTTTTCATGGAATGAGGTCTATTATTTCTATATCTAGTTTCTGTGCGAGGTCTTTTAGATTCTGATCGTGTGTGAAGAGTGTTTTTATTTTTAACCTATCTAGGGAGGCTAGGATCGTAGAGTCTCTTCCTCCAAGTCTATTCGATTTTGCGTATCTCGTGAGTAGTTCAAGCGCGAGGGTCACAAGGGCCTTGTCGAAGTCGACGATCTTCATGTTGCGGAGGTTGATGAAGGACTCGATTTTTTCTTTTGCTTCTTTTTCGTCGAGGTTTCTTGTTAGGTAATGTGCGACTTCCATGACTATTACTGTGTTTACGATGATCTCCTCGCTCTTCAATGTATTTCTCAGGGGTTCTATCACGTATTCGTGCTCGGGGAGGCGGGCATCGAAGTAGTAGCACCAGATGTTTGTGTCGATAAATATCATCTTTTTCACTGTTGGTGTGTAGATTGCTTCCAGAGCTCTTTCAGCTTCAGGGGGTCTATGGTTGGCTTGCCCTCCTTTATGCACCCCTCCATGCTTCTAATGAACTCTTCTGGGGAGAGGGGGGGCGTTATGATCAGCCTGCCCCTCTCTACTTCCAGTCGCGCGCCGCTACCCGGTTTAAGGCCGAGGCGATCCCGTATCTCTTTGGGGATGAGGATCCTTCCTCTGTCGTCGACGGTGACCTCCTCCATAATTATTCCCATCTCCCACTTCCCATTTATTGAATAAAAGCCTTTCCAACCACGGCGAATGGTGATTTCATGCAGTCCGACGGAGCCGACATTCGTTTTTCATACTAGTCGTGTTTTCGAGGTGTGCTTGGCATGTTAAATTTAGTATCTGCCGGTTAGGTTGATGACTGGAATCCCGAGTTTTCTCGACTTCCTAGCGCGAGTTCTATTAATTTATCGAGGGCTTACTGAAGACGGCGCTTCTCCGTTCCTCCTGAGTTTAAGTGAGATAGGGGTTCCCTCACTCACTCATCTAGGATTTCCCTACGTCGCTCATAAGGTTAAGAACGGTTTTCTCTAAACTTCTCGGATCCTCTTCCATAGCTCGTCGTGTGTAGACCTGCCCTTCTAGGAATTCGTCATGGTCGCTTCGTCCCGCTATCTCACCTTAGCAAGCCGACCAGCATGGGGTCCTCTCTTAGTCTCTTCAGCCTGTATCTGACGGTGCTCTCGTGGCGGCCGACTATCTCCGCTATCTTTCTGTAGGAGGCTCCGGTTGCCCTCAGCACTGCGATGGCGAGGTCGAGGTTGTCGAACTGTTTGTTATGGGTCTCGCCTTGGATCTTGCCATGCAGGTGGTATGTTATATCAGGGCGGGGTAGGTCGGGGAACACGCATTTGTCGAAGTTGTTCTTGTAGTCGAAGATGTAGACGTATTCGGGTCCCATGGTAGTGAGGTCGCGAAGCACCTGCCAGAATGTTTGGTTCGCGGCTGTGATCAGGTTCTTGTTGATGAAGTCGTAGACGTCGTGGCCGTAGCTCTGTTTGATGAAGATGTAGCTGAATTGGCTCCGGACGTTGATGCCGATCTGATTGAAGCGGTGGGTCGACGCGATGAGGGTGACTTTGTGTTTCCGCAGCTTTCTTATGTTGTACTCGACCATCGACCTCACGGAGGTGTGCCCCCTCGTCAGCGCGTATCCCCTTGGCTGTATGAGGTCGTTCAGTTCGTCGAAGCTGAAGACTAGCGGCCTCTTTCGGCTCCTTTCGGTCTGCATACATTTGAAGATGAGGCTTTGGAAGAGGCAGCTGTAAACGCCCGCTGCCAGAGAGGGGTTCCAGCAGAACGCGTCGTAGACTACGGCGTGAAAACGGGAGTCGGTCTTGAAGACGGCTTCTAGAATCTCGTTGGGGTCGATGAAGGAGCGTGTTTCGATGTCGTATGGGCCTTTAACTACGAGTTTACAGCCTCGAGGAACCCAAACCACCATTGGGATCTCGGGAAGCATGTAGAGGAACTCTAGGCCGCCGTCGTCCCTCATCAGGATGCGGTGCCCTGCTTCGTGGAGCCTCTTGAGCAGGGTTAGCAGTAGCGCGGTTTTTCCCGATCCGGTTCGCCCGTGTATGAGGGCGTGGCGGCCGCCCTCGAAGAAGGGGCCGAGGTCGGTGAAGCTCCGGGGTTGCGCCCGGATCGCCTCGTCTAGGAGTTCCAGGTACTCCTCATCCGAGAACAGGTAGGCCTCAGGGATCACTTTCTCACCGGCGGCCACATCCTCTCCTTACGTTTCTCAGGCTCCGCAACCCTTACAGGATGACGACGGCTCAACGCTTCAGCCCAGTGATTGAGGACACTAATTCCCGGCGCCGGGGCTTGAAGTAGTTGTTGAAGGGAAGATCAGTGTCAGCGGCGCAATCACCCGGCCAGTGGATAGCTAGGATGACTGCCTTCATAAAGCGGCTCAACCGGTCTCTCCGCCTTCGCCATCGCATGAAGCCTTCGTCACTCTCCTTCGATCAGGGGCGCCTGCCAGTATTCCACATCCACGTCGGCGGCCTCAGCCTTGATGTGCAGCGGCATGTCATCCCTCAGCTCAAAGTCCAAGACCTCGAAGCCCATCCGCTTCATCCGCCTCAGAATACCCAGCAGATACTGCGGGTCGTAGACGGCGGCGACGTGCCTGTCGTCGTCGGTGAGCCGGACATCGCGGACATCGCCGTAGATGCCCGGCGCGTGTATCTCCCTGACGGGGGTCTGCCCCTCGCTCTTCCTCCACTCGAACATCACCGCGGGCTCCCGGCCCTCACCATCCCTGGTAGCCACCACCACCTTCAGCTTCGAGAACGCGTCCACAGCCTTCTTCGTCACCTCAAGCAGCGTGTCGAGCTTGACTGTGAACCCCGCCTCATACCACAGCTTCGGCGTGGGAATATCCTCGGCACCGATCTCGTTTGGGGGCGCCAGCTTGAAGCTGGACTCGTAGCTGCCCTTGTTGAAGCGTAGGGTGCTATCCGGAGCGTCCCAGACGACCTTGGTCGGGTGCTTCAGCGGCGACTTGTAGCCTGTGTAGGACTCCTCGATGGCGTATTCGCCGTCGGGGATCAGGCCCTCGTTGGGGAACCTGATGCGGGTCAGGGAGACATGGCCGGGGTCCATGCCGACGATCTCCACCTGGTCGCCTTCGACCTTGACGCGGGCGTATGGGACGCTGTGGTAGGGCGCCCACGCCTTCGGGTTAGTTGCGAACTCTGCGAGGATGGTGTAAGGCTTGACGGCCTTCTCCCAGTGCCGCCGCCCCTTCGCGTCCCTCGGCCGCTCCAAGACCTTCGAGAGCCGTTCCTTGGCCTTCCTCTCGGCGATGGCCTTCTGTCCGGCGTCGTATTCCTCCTGAAGCTCCTCGACCGTGAAGCGGGTCCGCATGTCGCCGGGGCCTCTGTAGCGCTTCTCGAAGAGCCATCCCCGGCCCTCGACGTAGACGGGCTTCTCCGAGATCACGGTGGTGCCGAGGTGGCGGTTCTTGAACTCCTTAAGGTGCTGAGGCAGCTTCGGAGGTGGCGGGGTCGGGGTCCACCTCGCCTCGCTGTCGCCCTCCGAGATGTCGTGGTATCCGCCCTCGCCGCGCCGTGCGTAGGCGACGGCCTCCTCGAAGGTGTCGAACCTCTTGTAGCCGTAGCCCCTGCCGT
>QMXQ01000073.1 GCA_003662205.1 Candidatus Bathyarchaeota archaeon | reverse complement strand
TCCTCACCCGGCTCCTCAGCGGCTCGGTGGGCGGGATCAGGCCGAGCTCCGAGTAGGCACGGATGCCCCCGTCGTAGGTGGCGAAGCCGTGGCTCTGGTGCCCGCGGTGGTTCTGGGCCACCATCCCCCAGTAGAGGTAGGGGAAGACCTCCCCCGACTCGGAGTGGACGCCGTAGACGCCGCAGCTCTCCCGGAGGCTCAAGCCCCCAGCTCCTCCATCACCTCGTCCACGGTCCTCAGGTCGAAGTCGGCCAGCCTCTTCCGCCCGCTCAGCACCTGGTAGGAGGCGACGCACCGCTTCGAGACCTCTCGGACCACCGGCGCCGCTATCTCGGGCGGCTCCCCGTCACCCGTGTACCCGATCCTCCGCAGGTACTCCCTGAGGAACTCCTTATCGATGCAGTGGGCCTCCTGCGGCCTCCCCGGCTCGTAGAACTCCTCCGCCCAGAACCGGGCCGAGTCGTGGGTCGGCGGCTCGTCGATCTGGATGAGGCGGCCGCCGTGTCGGCCGAACTCCAGCTTGAAGTCGGGGATGATGATCCCCCGCCTCCCCGCCTCGGAGCGGTAGAACTCGAAGAGCCTGTAGGTCGCCTCCTCCAGCTCCCTCCACTCGTCGCGGGTGACGAGGCCGGCGTCGATGGCCTCGGCCCGGGTCATCTCCCGGTCGTGGCCCGTCTCGCTCTTCGTCGTCGGCGTCAGGATCACCTCGGGGAGCTCCTCCGCCATCGTCAGCCCGTCGGGCAGCTCGACGCCGCTTATGATCCGGGCGCCGTCCCTGTAGGCCCTCCACGCGGAGCCGTAGAGGTAGGCCCGGCAGACCCACTCGACGTCGATGCGCTCCGCCTTCAGCACCCGCATGGTCCTGTCGTCCACCGACTCCTGGAAGTGGTTGGGGAAGATGTCCGCCGTCCGCTTGAACCAGTAGACGGAGAGGGCGTGGAGGCTCTCCCCCTTATGCGGGATCAGGGTCGGGTAGACCATGTCGAAGGCGGAGACCCTGTCCGTCGTCACGATCAGCATATGGTCGCCCAGATCGTAGACGTCCCGCACCTTCCCCCTGCGCGGCGGCCTCCCCGGCCCCAGCAGATACGACTCCCTCAGGACCTCAACCATACCGGGCCCGAGGGGATCAGGAACAAGATAGGAGCCCTTCAAGGCGTTTTCCCCGCTACCCATAGCGTTGACCACCTATCCTTATACGTTTTATGTCATCTCTTAAACTATTTCAAATTTGTTTTAACACAAACATGCATTATTGCACCTATGGGACAAAGGGCCGCGGAGCAGAGGCCACACGCGGATGGAGTTCCGATGCCGCGGCGTCGGGGTGAAGGCTTAAACGGCTGCCTGTGAGATATAGGAGTTGGTGGGCGTTGGTCTCCAGCAGGCTCAAGCAGAAATTCGAGGGCTTGATAATCTCCAGGGTGAGGGCCCTCGCCTCCGTGGGACTGACGCCGAACACCGTCACCCTGTTGGGGCTCACCGCCTCCTTCGCCGCGGCCTGGTGCTACCTCAGCTGGCGCGCCAGCAGGCTTATGCTGCCGGCCGCCGCGGCCCTCCTCCTCCTCTCGGGCCTCCTCGACGCGGTGGACGGCGTCCTAGCCCGCGCCAGCGGCAGGGCCTCCGCGCTCGGCGGCTTCCTCGACTCCGTGTCGGACCGGTACTCCGACGCCGCGGTCCTCGCCGCCATCGCCGTCGCGGGGCTCTGCGACGCCGCGTGGGGGCTGGCCGCCGTCGTCGGCTCCCTGATGGTGAGCTACGCGAGGGCGCGGGCGGAGGCCGCCGGCGTAGGGATGGCGGCGGTCGGCCTCGCCGAGAGGGCTGAGAGGATGCTCCTCCTCGCCGCCGCGACCCTCGCCGCCTACCTCCGGCTGGAGATATTGGGCTGGGGAGTGGCGCTACTGGCGGTGTTGGCGCACCTGACGGTGCTCCAGCGCGCCCATCACTTCTACAAAGAGACTAGGAAACGGTAGGCTCCCGCTATCTCCTTCGCCGCCTCGGGCGGCTCTTCCTCTCCTCCTTACCCCTGACCTTGACGACGCCACGGTGGACCGCGCAGCTGATGCAGAGGTACTTCGTCGTCCGCTCCCTTGAGATGCGGGCCCCCTGCTGCTGCAGCTCCTTCAGCAGCCTGGAGTCGACGAGGGAGGTCCACCTGGTGACCCTCTTGGCCTTGTCTCGGGGGACGAGGGCGCCGCAGTAGCTGCACTGCACCATGCCCGAGCGGCCCTTGCCGCCCTTGGACCGTCCCCCGCTACTCCTCTTCTTCGGCATTCCTGAGCCTCACCTCTTTACATTCGAGGACCCCTATAAATGCTGTGCGAAAAACTTGTTGGGTTGCCCGCCTATCGACGGTGCAGGGGTCCTATCCCCGCCATTCCTCCAGGAGGGGTTCGATGACCTCGAAGTAGATGGTGTAGGCGACCCTCTGATACCCGGCGTGGTTGAGGTGGACGCCGTCGCTGGAGAAGGCCTCCCGCAGCCGCCCCGACTCATCGGAGGTGGCGGCGAAGAGGTCGGCCACCGGGATGCCGTGCGCCCCGCAGTGCCCCGTGATGAGGGCGTTGAGCTCCCTGATCCGGGGGAGGAGGGCGTCGAAGCCCTGGACGGAGGTGAGGGTGCAGGCGACGGGCTTGATGCCGGCTTCGAGGGCTTTCCCGTAGATGCGCCTCAGGTTGCCGTGGATCTCCTCGGGCGCCTTGAGGCCGAAGAGGTCGTTGATGCCGCCCCAGACGATGACGTAGTCGGGCTCCAGGGCGGCGACGTGGGCGTCGAACCGCTCGAGCATGCTCCGGGTGGTGTCCCCCAGCATCCCCACGTTCCCGAAGGAGACCTCCAGGTGGCCCAGCCCCTTCTCCGGCAGCTCCCTGCTGAGGATGATCTCCAGGAACCGGGTGTAGGGGAACTCCTCCTTTCCCGGAAGGAATGCCGATGGGGGCTGGAAGCCGACGGTGAGGCTGTCCCCCAAGGCGACGAACCTGATCCTATCGACCATGGGATATCGTAAGGAAGACGCGCAGCCCCCTATTTGGTCTTTCGATGAACCATCGGCGTCCGCTGAAGAAGGAGCGGGTTAACGGCGTAACGACGAGCCGCGTCGATGTTAAATAGCGTGAAACACCGTTTGAAATTGGCGTTTGACTTGTCTGCCCAAGGTTTCCCGGAGGAGCTTTACGCGGACCTCGTGCTCGTGAATGGGAAAATCATCACGGTTGATTCCTCCGACACAATAGCGGAGGCTGTAGCGGTGAGAGACGGCAGGATTCTGAAGGCGGGATCGACAGCGGAGATAAAACGTCTGGCGGGGAGACGGACTCGGATCATAGACCTCAAGGGGAGGACGGTGCTCCCCGGCTTCATCGACAGCCATGAACACTGCATCAGGCGGGGGCTGCAGGCAGACTGGGTGAATTGCGCCTCGCCCCCGATGACCTCCATCGACGACATCGTGGAAGCCCTCAGAGCGAAGGCGGCGGAGAAGCCGGCGGGAGAGTGGATCATCGGCAACTGGTTCGACGAGTCTAAGCTCAAGGAGGGGCGGTTCCCCACTAGATACGACCTCGACAGGGCGTCCACCCGACACCCTATATACCTCGGGCGAGCCGGCGGCCACAACGCCGTCGCCAACAGCCTAGCGCTCAGGCTGGCGGGCATCGACAGGAACACCCCACAACCTCAGGGCGGAAGGATTGAGAAAGACGGGTCAGGGGAGCCGACGGGGAGGCTCGACGAACTCGCCGCCATGAACCTCGTCAGAGCCAAAATTCCGACCACGAGCACAGAGGAGGAGGTGGAGATCATGGTGCGGAACTGGCCTCAGGTGGAGGAGGAGCTGCTAAGCTGGGGGCTGACCACCATCCACGAAGCCCACATCAAGGCCCCCGAGGCCCTCGCCTACCAAGAACTCCTCAATCAGGGGAGACTCCGCCTCAGGGTTGGACTTATGCTCGACGGCATGACCCCCTACCAGGGATACGCCACCAGCGATCTCTCCAGGCAGGGGCTGCACACGGGCTTCGGCTGGGGCGACAAGCTCCGGGTCATCGGCGTCAAGCTGGGTGTTGACGGGGCTATGGGCTCCCGCACCGCGGCCCTACACAAGCCCTATGAGAATGAGCCTGAGAACAGGGGCATCGTCAGGGTAACCCAGGAGGAGTTGACGGAGGAGACGGTGAGGTGCCACCTCGCGGGGCTTCGAGTGTGCATCCACGCCATCGGCGACCGGGCCATCGACATGGCCCTCGACGCCGTGGAGGAGGCGCTGAGGAGAAGGCCTCGGGAGGACCACCGCCACAGGATCGAACACGCCGGCTACGTTGAGGAACCTCAGCTGGAGCGGATGAGGCGGCTGGGCGTCGCCGTCTCCGCCTCCATCGGATTCTGCTATCCCATCGGTGACAGCCACCTCGACGCCCTCGGCGAGGAGCGGATGCGGGGCTACTATCCGATGCGCAGCTTCAGGGAATACGGCATCGTCGCCGGCGGGAACAGCGACGGCTTCGGCCGCAACTGGGCCATCACGGGCATCTACGGCTGCGTGACGAGGAGAACCCAGAGGGAGAAGGTTCTGGCAGAGGAGCAGGCGATATCGGTGATGGACGCCATCAGGGTCTACACTATAAACGGCGCCTACCTGGAAGGGGTGGAAGATGAGAAGGGTTCTCTGGAGCCGGGAAAGCTCGCCGACATGGTGGTCCTCGACAGGGACATCCTCACCATAGACCCCGAGGAGATTATCGACACGAAGGTCCTTATGACCATCGTCGGCGGCGAGGTCGTCTACGAGAGGCGTTGAGCCGTCTTCACCTCAGAGCTCTGAGCAATCTCCTGAGGGTCTCGACGTAGTCGGGGTCGAGGCCGTGCTCCTCGGCGCCCTCCACCATCAGCTCGACGTAGCTGCGGGCGGGGGTGAAGGGCCCGGCCGGGTCCACCACCCTGTAGAGGTCGGCGCGGTGGAGATCCCCGTCCTCCCCTAGGACGAGGAAAGTCTGGCGGACGTAGAGGCCCTGGGGCACGCCCTCGACCTCGTCCAGCTTCTCCATCTCGTCCTCCGGGACCTCGTAGATGACGCCCCTCACGAGCTTCCCTGGGTCGGGGATGATGCTGCTGATGCCGCCCTTCCGCTTCTTCGAGTAGAAGGGGAAGGCGACGCGAAAGTTGGGGAGGCAGGCCCTCATGATGAACTCTGCGCTCGGGCAGTGGCGCCTCAGGAACTTGGAGGAGAGGTTCGACCCGTAGGCGAAGTGGAACATGGCTCCCCAGGGAATATCCGCTTGAATCAAATAAAAGTTGGGCTGTGCCCCCGGCCCTCAGATGAAGAGTGTGACCGCGGCGTCGGCGGCCACATCGAAGAAGGTCGCGGCCCCGGCCAGGGTGTCCACCTCGGGGATCAGGTCCTCCCGGGCGATGCCGAACATCTCCATGGTGGGGGTGCAGGCGTAGAGCCTCGCCCTGCCCGACGCCTTGAGCCTCCGGATCATCTCGTAGGGCGTGGGGTAGTTCATCGCCTTCAGCTTCTCCCTCAGCTGCTCCTCCATGTGCCGATGGGTCGCCGGGAGCCCCGCCTTCTCCATCTCGCCCTTCTTCAGCATCATCAGCCCCCAGAAGGTGAAGTAGAGGTGGACCTCGAAGTCCAGGGCTGCCGCCGTCGATGCGAGGATGAGGGCGCCGAGGAGCTTGTCCAGCGTGCCGCTGTGGACGATCAAGGCCAGCTTCCTCGCTTCAGCCAAGAAAATCTCCAACAGGGAATGGACGGGTGTGCGTTATAAGCCTTGGGCCGAGGAATGTTTTCTAGGCCTACGAGGGATAGGTTTAAAACTCCTCGCATGGAGTTGGTGGAGGTATTCGCCGGAGGGGACGGAGGTGTCGGGGACCTTCAGCTTCATGCGCGGCAACGTCCTAGTGCTGACGATATGCAGCACCCTCTGGCGGATCTCCGTAGACGTCGTCTGGCCCTTCCTATCGCTCTACGTCCTCGCCCTCGGCGGCCGCTACGAGACCATCGGCATGGTGATGGCCGTCGGCAACCTCGCGGGCATGATCCTCTACCCCCTCGGCGGCTATATCGCCGACTACCAGGGCCGCATCAGAGTGATGGGATATATGACCTACGTCTTCGCCTTCACCTTTCTCATCTTCGTCTTCGCCTCAAGCTGGGAGTGGCTGGCCGTCGGCATGTTCATGCAGAGCCTCGTCACCTTCTACGTCCCCGCGATGCAGGCGCTGATGGCGGACTCCCTCCCGCCGGAGAGGCGAGGCATCGGCTTCGCCACCACCATGGCCATCCCCAGCGCCGTCGGCATCGCCTCGCCCATGATCGGCGGCTGGCTCATCGAGACCTACGGCATCAGGGCGGCCATGCGCGGCCTCTACGCCGCCGGCTTCATCGCGGGCCTCGTCGTGGCGACCCTCAGGCTGAAGTTCCTGAAGGAGACGGTGGAGAGGCCCAACCAGATTGAGGTCTCCCTCCGCGGCGCCCCGAGGATGCTGGTGACCGCCTACAGGAGCGTCCTAGAGACGATAAGGGAGGCGTCGAGGCCGCTGCTGACGCTCTCGCTCCTCGTCTCCGCCTGCATCTTCTTCGTCTCCATCGCGAGCCCCTTCTGGATCGTCAGGGCCTACGAGGACGTCGGCATCTCCACGCAGCAGTGGGGAACCCTGATGCTGATAACCGGCGCGATGAACGTCATCCTCTCCATCCCCGCCGGCGGCCTGGTCGACCGCCTGAGCAAAAAGTGGGTTGCGGGCGTCTGCCTCCTCATCAGCGCCGTCCCCGTCCTCCTCTTCCTCACGGCCACGACCTTCCTAGAGATACTGCTCCTCAGCATAGCGGGCGCCCTGACGAACACCTTCCTTCTCCCCGCCATCCAGACCCTGTTCGCGGACATGACCCCCCGGAGCAAGCGGGGGCGCATCATGGCCTCCATCGGCGGGGGCGGCTTCTGGATCATGGGGGGCGCCTGGGGCAGCGGCGTCCTCACCATGATCAGCCAGACGGCGGGCTCCCTCTGCAGCGGCTACATCTACAACTACAACCGGTCGCTCCCCTGGTACATCCTCTCGGCGGCCATGGTCGCGCTGGGCCTCATGTTCATCGCCCTCATTGAGGAGCCCGAGGAGGCCGAGGTCTAGTCCGAGCTAGTCCGGGCCGGCCTCCATCTCCTCCAGCAGCTCCAGCGCCGCGGTCTTGGCGCCTATCTCCGCCGCGGAGGGTGTATCCGCGGTCCCGATGATGACGATGTCCCCCGCCGACGGCCTCAGACGGTCGACCAAGAAACGGGCGAGAGTTGGTTCGACCTCGATCTCCATGCCCGGCATGTGGAAGCGGGCGCCGTCGTACAGCAGCGTCGTCGCGCCCCTCGCCCCCGCCATGAGGGCGGCGTCCCTCTGCTCCACGCCCAGCCTGATGAGGTTCGCGGCGCCTTTGACGAGGACCGCGTAGTTGTGGGCGGCCACCGTGTGCGCGCTCCTCGGCGCCTCCGCCCCCGCCGTCATCCTCCGGAGCTGAGCCAGCACCCGCTCCCCGTCCTCCGTGAGGCTG
>QMXQ01000072.1 GCA_003662205.1 Candidatus Bathyarchaeota archaeon | reverse complement strand
TCCCTACCCCCTCGTCGAGGGGAAGGGGTGGGCGTACGCGAGCGGCTACAACCTGACGGCGGACGGGAGGACGTATCGGGGACGGCTCAGCGTGAAGGAGCACGTCGTGGGGTTCGAGGAGGTGGAGGCGGGGGACGGGACGCGCTACCTCTGCGCCAAAGTGAGGAGCGTGGAGCAGGATCAGCTCGACAGGGACGGGACCAACATCACCGCCGCGACGACGGCGTACATGTGGGTCTCCTCGGAGGCGGGGCTGGTCAAGGACGAGAGCGAGACCCTCTACTACGTGGACGGCGTCCTCGCGAAGGAGGAGACGAGGAGCCTCATACTGACCTCCATCCAGAAGGGGGCGGGATGAGGGGGCTACAGCCGGCTCAACCAGGTCGTTCTTGGATTCCCGCCAATTCTAGGACCATAGCCAGGTAGACTTTGGCCTGGGCGATGAGGGAGTCGATGTAGACGAACTCGTCGGGGCCGTGGGCGTGCTCCCCCCTCGGGCCGAAGCCGACGGTCTGGATGCCGGCGTACCTGTAGAAGCGGCCGTCGGTGCCCCCCGCCCACTCGACGAAGAGCTCGGGCTCGGCGCCCGTCGCCAGGGGGACGGCCCGGTAGAACGCCCTCACAAGCTCGGTGTCGGGGGCGGTGTAGCTCGGCGGCGAATAGAGGTATCCGCCTGCCTCGTCCCTCTCGGCCTCCAGCTCCCACCTCCAGTCGGGGTCGCCCCTGCCGGCCTCGTCGAGGGCGGCCTTCACCTCGGCTGCGACGGTCTCGGCGGTCTCCCCGATGATGAGGCGGCGGTCGATGTCGATGACGCAGTCGGCGGGGACCTGGTTGATGACGGTGCCGCCTCGGATGGCGTTGACGCTGAGGACGGGGTGCCCGATCCACGGGTGGTACTTGTCGATGTGCTTCTCCAGGGCGAGGACGCCTTTCGCCGCCTTCGCGATGGCGTTGACCCCCTCGACCCGGGCGTAGGCGGTGTGGGTCGCCCGACCCCTGAACCGGATGGAGAAGCGGAAGGAGCCCCGCTCGGCGATGCGGACCTTCAGGTTGCTCTTCTCGCCGATGACGACGTAGTCGGGCCGCCTCAGCCGCCCCTTCTTCATCTCCTCCAGCAGCAGCCGGGTCCCGTGGACGCCTCCCCGCTCCTCGTCGGGCACAAGTTGGGCGCCGACGGCGCAGTCCATCCCTAGCCGGCTCAGAACCTCCAAGATGTGGATGATGACGGCGCAGGAAGCCTTCATGTCGCAGGAGCCGCGGCCGTAGAGCCTGCCGTCCTCCACCACCGGATCGAAGGGGTCGCGGGTCCACGCCTCGGGGTCCGCGACGGGAACCGTGTCCAGGTGGCCGTTGAAAACGAGGAACGGACTCGCCTCAGGGTTGACGGTGGAGACCACTATAGGCCGGTCCTCGGAGCCGTGCAGCTCCACCTGGAGGCCGGAGGCGTGGAGAACATCGCGCGCGTGATGCGCCACGGCGCGCTCCTCCCCCGTGACGCTCGGGATGCTGATGAGCCCCCGGGCCAGCTCTAGAATCCGGTCGGGGTCCACGAGGGAGAGCGCCTCTTTGACGGCGTCTTCCATACTATACTCCTCCATCTAACTTTTGGTTCGCTTCATATATCCTTGGTCTAGGAGGCGGGGAAGAGGGCTCCGAGGACGACCGCCCTCCTTGCCCCCGTGGCCGCCGGCAGGTTTGACGGGTTGCCCGAGATGTGCTCGTTGGCCAGCACGGCCATCAGCACCGCCTCCTTCGCCTCGCAGGGGATGCCCAGGCGGTCGTAGGGGAGGACGGGGATGGGGTCCAGCCTGGAGCGGAGGGCCTCCATCAGGAACCGGTTTCTGGCGCCGCCCCCTGAGACGTAGACCTCGTCGATGGCGCGTCCCTCCGGGAGGTGGTGCTCGTAGGCCCTCGCAATCGACTCGACGGTCAGCGCGGCGGCGGTCGCCACGATGTCCTCAAACCCGAGGCCCAGCGCCTCTCCCCTGGAAATGACTTTCCGGGCGAAGGCTTCGCCGAACTCCTCTCGGCCCGTGGTCTTCGGCGGCCTCCTGCTGAAGTAGGGGTGGGAGAGGAGTTCCTGGAGCAGGGTCGCGTCGACTGTTCCCCTGGCCGCGATGCGGCCGTCCCTGTCGTAGGTCTGGGCGCCGCCGGTGTAGTGTCTGACGACGGCGTCGATGAGCGTGTTTCCGGGGCCGGTGTCGAAGGCCACCACGTCCTGGGCCGAGGCGCCGGCGGGGAGGTAGGTGAGGTTGGCGATGCCGCCGATGTTCTGGAGGACCCGGCTGAGCTCCGGGTGCCGGTGGAGGATATAGTCGAGGTAGGGGGTGAGGGGCGCCCCCTCGCCGCCGGCCGCGATGTCGGCCTTCCTGAAGTCGGCGACCGTCGGGACGCCGGTCCTCTCGGCGATGACGGCGGGCTCCCCGATCTGGAGGGTTGACCTCGTGCCGTATCCGCAGACCTCCCCCGGCTGCGGCGAGTGGTGGATGGTCTGGCCGTGGGAGCCGATGAGGTCTATGTCGCCGATGTTCAGGCCGGCCTCCTCCACCAGCCTGATGGCGCAGTCCGCGAAGAATCCGCCCAAGACGAAGTTCATCTCGCAGGCCCTGTCGACGGTCGCGGTCTCGGCGCTGAAGAGCCTGAAGACCTCCTCCCTGAGGGCGGCGGGGTAGGGGTAGGTCCTGAAGGCTACGACACGGAGCCGAGTCTCCACGCCCGAGCCGGTGATCTCCGTGACGACGGCTGAAACGCCGTCGGCGGAGGTGCCCGAGATGAGGCCGACGACCCTGCGCGTCCGCTTCCGCCTGAGGCGCCCTATGCGGGTGAGGACATCAGCGGGCATCATCGTCCGCCCCCGCCTCGTGGACCACCCTGCCGCCGACCACGGTGAGGAGGACGGAGAAATCCCGGTCGAGGACCGTCAGGTCGGCGTCCATCCCAGGCTCCAGGCGCCCCTTCCTGTCCGCCACGCCGATGATGGCCGCGGGCGTCGAGGAGGCCATCTCCACCGCCTCCGCCATCGGGACCCCCACAAGCTCCACCATGTTCCTGACGGCGTCGCAGAGCCTGATGGTGCTCCCCGCCAGGGCCCCCGACTCCAGGAGGCATCGGCCGCCCCTGAGGCGCACCCTCAGGCCTCCGAACAGGTATTCGCCGTCGGGGAGGCCGGCCGGCGATATGGAGTCCGAGACCAGCGCCGTCTTCCCCACCCCCTTCGCCGCGGCCGCGAGGCTCAGCGCCCCGGGGTGGAGGTGCACCCCGTCGGCGATCAGCTCGACCGTGACCCTCCCGTCGGTGAGGGCGGCACCGGCCACGCCGGGATCCCGATGATGAAAAGGGCGCATCCCATTGAAGAGGTGGGCGACATGCCTGACGCCGGCGTCCACCGCCGCCTCCATCTCCTCGTAGGTGGCATCCGTGTGCCCAGCCGAGGCGGTGACGCCGACGGAGGCGAGCCACGCCGCCACCTCTAGGGCGCCATCAATCTCCGGCGCCAGGGTCACAACCCTGACGGCACCGCCCGCCTCCTTCACTATCTCGGCGAGTTCCTCGATGCTCGGCGGCCTGATGTGGGCCGGGTTCTGCGCGCCCCGTCTCGCCGGGTTGAGGTAGGGCCCCTCCAGGTGGAGGCCCAGCACCTCCGCGCCCCTCGTCCCCCGCTCCATCGACGCCCTCACCGCGCGGGCCGCCGCCTTCAAATCGTCGAGGGGTGCCGAGTAGGTGGTGGAGAGGAAGGAGGTGACCCCGCCGGCGGCGAGATGCCGCGCGACGCCGTCCAGCGCCTCGGGAGAGGCGTCCATCACGTCGAATCCGGATCCGCCGTGTGTATGAAGGTCTATGAGACCGGGCGCGACGAAGCTGTCGCAGAAGTCGTAGATCCTTCCCGAGGCCTCGGCGTCGCCTCCGCCGACGTGGATGATCTTCCCGCCCTCCACGACGACCGTGCCTCCGGGTATCGTCTCGAAGGGGGTGAGGAGGGTCCCCCGGATTATGATGGGCTCATCCATTTCAGCTCCCTCCTTCGGGGTAGAGGAGGTATCTCTTTCTCTGCTTGAGGCACACGTCCAGCTCGTTCCGCCAGCTCGCGACGATCTCCTCGACGGGCACGCCGCGGCTGAGGGCCTTCCTGATCTGGTCGGTGCCGGCCAGCAGGTCGAAGTGGCAGCGTCCATCATAGGTCGGCGGGAGCCACTCGAAGTTTCCGGGCCAGAGGCCGCGGGCCGCTGCGATCATGTAGAGAGCGGTCTCCACGGGCCGAAAGGCGTTCCTGTCGGTGACATGGACCTGGACGCCGCCGCACCGCTCGCCTGCGTATTTGGAGAAGGTCGGTGTGAAGTGGCAGGCCCTGAAGAGGACGCCGGCGAGGCCGAGCGCGTTCAGGGCTTCGGCCCACATGGCGCCGTCGATCCAGGGGGCGCCGAGGTATTCGAAGGGACGGGTTGTCCCCCTCCCCTCGGAGATGTTGGTGCCCTCGAAGAGGCAGGTGCCGGGGTAGACGGCCGCAGTCTCCAGGGTGGGGAGGTTGGGCGACGGCTGGACCCAGGGGAGGCCGATCTCGTCGAACCACATCCCCCGACGCCACCCCTCCATCTCGACGACGCGGAGCTCGGCGCCGACGCCGGCGTTGATGAGCAGCGCAAGCTCTCCGATGGTCATCCCGTGGCGTATCGGTATCGGGTGGAGGCCGACGAAGGAGGCGAACCGCGAGTCGAGGGGCTTCCCCTCGACGTGGACGCCGTCGATGGGGTTCGGCCGGTCGAGGACGAGGAGGGGGAGTCCGTGCTCGGCGGCGGCCTCAAGGGCGTAGGTGAGCGTCGAGGCGTAGGTGTAGAACCGGGCGCCTACGTCCTGAATGTCGAAGACGAGGATATCGACGTCCTCCAGCATCTCCGCCGTCGGCCTCCGGGCGTCCCCGTAGAGGCTGTGGACGGGGAGCCCCGTCGCCGGGTCGACGTAGGACTCGACCGGAAGGGCGTCCTGGACGTCGCCCCTGGCTCCGTGCTCGGGGCCGAAGATGGCTGTGAGCCTGATGCGCGGGTCCCGGTGGAAGGCGTCGATGGTGGAGGTGAAGTCTCCGGTCACGCCCGTCGGGTTCGTGATGAGCCCCACCCTGGAGGAGCCGAGGAACGCCACAGGGTTCCGCAGCAGGACATCGACGCCGGGCGCGACCCGCATCCTCATCCGGCCTCCCGCCTGTAGGCCTCCCCGAGGGCAGTCCATACGGCCTCGGGGTCTTCCGACGCGAGGATGCTGCCCGCTCCGCCCCGGTAGGGCCAGGCGAAGAGGGAGTCTGTGCCCAGCTCGGCCGCGATCCTCGTCGCCTCGACGAGCTCGCGCTCCCTGCCTCGGGGGACGCGGAAGGCCTGGAGCCAGAGCTGAGACCGCTTCCCGTGCTTTCTGGCCAGCTCTACGGCTCTCTCGCCGGTCGCTTTGAAGAACTCCAGCCCCCTCTCTCGGTCCATGCCGGCGTGGAACCAGTAGGGATCGGTGGCGAAGACGTCGATCTCGGGGATGGCGGCGACCCGGCTCCAGTCGGTGATGCCGATGAGGGGGCTCTGCGTGGGGAGAAGGCAGACGATGACATCGACGCCGGGGTCCGCCTCCTTCACCGCCCTGGAGAGCTCTCCGAGGAACTCGACGGCCCGCCGCTCCCTGAAGGCTATGACCCGCGAGGTCAGCTCCCGCGGCATCGGCTCCCCCGTCTCCTCCTCGTAGAGGGCGGTGCAGATGGGGCAGCGGCACGCCCAGTCGGGGTCGTGCCAGTTGGCGTAGTGGGGCTCGTCCCAGAAGAAGCCGTCGACCGCGGTCTCGGCCGCCATCCCCTCGATGCCCTCCCTGAGGAAGGCGCGAAACCCCTCGTGGTTGAGGCAGACCGCGTGGTAGGTCCTCCCGGAGGCCGCCCGCTGCCTGTGATCGACGTCCCGCATGAGGAAGGGGCTCGGCGGCTCCCCCGCCAGGGTCTTCCCCCACCCCCACAGGTCAACGTAGGCCCTGAGGCCGCGATCGCGGGCGGCGGAGATGAGGCTGGCGACGTTCCGCCGCCAGAACCACCAGTCGAACTCGGAGACGGCGAGGAGGACGGCGTTGCAGCCGTGGTCCACCATCTCATCGAAATCCCGCTCCGCCCTGTCGGGGTACATGACGCCGTAGTATGAGACGCCGCGCTCGGGGATCACCGGATCACCTCAACGCCTCCAGGGCCCGCCGCAGCGAGCCGCCGGCCCGGTCAAGGGCGCGCCGGGCCTCCGCGGGGGCGGCGCCGGTCTCGGCCAGGAGAACCGCGACCCTCACGTCGCCGCCGGCATGCTCCAGCGCCTCCGCCGCCTCCTCCGGGCCCACGCCGGCGAGGGCCTCGACGATCCGTCGGGCCCGCTCCCTCAGCTTCCGGTTGCTCGGCTGGACGCCGACCATGTATCCGTCGTGGACCTTGCCGAGCCTGATCATGGCCGCCGTCGTTAACATGTTGAGCACCAGCTTCTGGGCCGTGCCGGCCTTCATCCTCGTCGAACCCGCCACCACCTCGGCGCCCACCTCGGGCGCGATGGAGATATCCGCCAGCTCCGCCGCCGGAGAACCGGGGTTACAGGTGACCGCGACCGTCCTGGCCCCCCTCTCCCTGGCCCGCCTCAGGGCGCCGATGACAAAGGGCGTTCTCCCGGACGCCGAGAGAGCGACCAGAATGTCGCCCCGCCCGAGGCCGCGCTGGTCGAGGGCCCTGCCACCCGCCGCCTCATCGTCCTCAGCCTCCTCGACGGAACGGAAGACCGCCTCGGGGCCCCCGGCGATGACGGCCTGGAACGTGTCAGGCGGCACCCCGAAGGTGGGCGCCATCTCCGCCGCCTCCATGACTCCCAGGCGGCCGCTCGTGCCGGCGCCGGCGAAGAAGACGCGGCCCCCGCCTCGGAGGACAGCGGCTACCGCCTCCGCTGCCTCGGCGATCCGCGGTATCTCGGCGGCGACAGCGATGGGGACGAGCCGATCCTCGGAGCTGATGATCCTCAGCACCTCCTCGGTGGACTTCTCGTCGATGCCGACGGCCCGAGGGTTCCTCAGCTCAGTGGGCGAACCCTTCACCTCGTCACCTCCCCAAGGCGCGCAGGGAGGCCTCCATCCGCCTCAGGAGGGGCTCGTCCACCTCCACGCCCAGCTCCCGCAGCGCGAGGAGGGCGGCGCCGACGGCGGGCTCGAAGCGGGCCGGGGCGACAACGCACTCCGGAGCCTCCAGCCGCACGGTTTCCTCGAAGGCGGCGCGTATCGATTCGCCGAGCTGGAAGACCCCGCCGGTCTGGGCCACGGTGAACTGTCCCTGCAGTCGAAGCTTTCGGATGACGGCGACGGCGGCGCGGCCCAGCTCAGTCCCGGCCTCCCTCAGGATGCAGGCCGCCACCTCGTCGCCCTCCTCCGCCGCCTCCGCTACCAGGGGCGCGAGGGCCGCGACCTCGTGGCTCCTCATCCCCGTCGCGTAGAGGAGGTCGATGACCTCGCCGAGGTCCCCGAGGTTGAGCTTCGTTTTAATCTTGCCCACCAGCGCGGTCTGCTCGCCGCGGCCGTCGTGGGCCCTGAGGGCCGCCGTCAGCGCCCTCCT
>QMXQ01000071.1 GCA_003662205.1 Candidatus Bathyarchaeota archaeon | reverse complement strand
GACGAACAGGGCGGGGGGCATCCTCGGCGGCATCAGCAGCGGGATGCCCATCGTCTGCCGGGCGACGTTCAAGCCGACCCCCTCCATCGGGAGGCCGCAGAGGACCGTCGACCTCGCCTCGATGAGGGAGACGACGCTGGAGATCGGGGGGAGGCATGACCCCTGCATCGTCCCCCGTGCCGTCCCGGTGGTGGAGGCGATGGTCGCCGTCGTCCTCGCCGACCACGCCCTGAGGGCGGGGCTCATCCCGCCCGTCCTGGAGGAGAGACGAGATGACGTATGAGGAGGAGATAGGGGAGTTCAGGCGGGAGATCAACCGCCTGAACGAGGAGATCGTGGAGAAGCTCGCGCGGCGGGTCGAGGTAGCCGTCAAGATCGGAGCCGTCAAACGGCGGCACGGACGCCCCATCGTCGACCGGAGCCGGGAGGCGCGGGTCTACCAGCAGATACGGGGGCTGGCGGAGAGGCGCCACCTCGACCCGGACGGCGTGGAGCGGGTCTTCCGCGAGATCATCAGGCTGTGCACCGAGGCCCAGACGGAGGGCCGCCCATGAGGGTTGCCTTCCAGGGGGAGCGGGGCGCCTACAGCGAGGAGGCCATCCTCCAGCACTTCGCCTCGGCCGAGCCGGTGCCCCGCGTCAGCCTGAGGGAGGTCTTCGCCGCCGTCGAACGCGGCGAGGTCGAGCTGGGCCTGGTGCCCGTGGAGAACACGCTGGAGGGCAGCATCGTCCAGACCTTCGACCTCCTCCTCGAATCGCCTCTGAAGGTGCGCGCCGAGATCGTCCTGAGGATCGTCCACTGCCTCATAGCGAACCCCGGCGTCTCCCCGACTGATATCAAGAGGGTCTACTCTCACCCCCAGGCCCTGGGGCAGTGCAGGGCCTACCTGGAGGAGCACGGCTACGAGGCGGTCGCCGCCTATGACACGGCGGGTAGCGTCAAGATGCTGAGGGAGGAGGGGCTCAGGGACGCCGCCGCCATAGCGAGCGTGAGGGCGGCGGAGGCCTACGGCATGGCCGTCCTCGCGAGGGGCATCGAGACCCACCCCGAGAACTACACCCGCTTCCTCGTGCTGGGCCACGCCGACCACCCGCCGACGGGCCGGGACAAGACCTCCATCGCCTTCTCCATCGATCACGCCCCGGGCGCCCTCTACCGCGCCTTGAGGGGCTTCGCGGAGCAGGAGGTGAACCTGACGAAGATCGAGTCGCGCCCCCTGATCGGCAGGCCCTGGGAGTACGTCTTCTACCTAGACTTCGAGGGGCACAGAGCCGAGCCCCGCGTCCGCAGGGCCCTGGAGGGGCTTGAGACGTGCTCCCGCTTCGTGAAGGTCCTCGGCTCGTATCCGCGAGCCGATGCGCAGATGGGGGCGCCGAGGGAAAGCCGCTAATACCCCTTCAGAGGATCACAGATAAGATGTCCAAGTTCGACAAGATCAGGGCGGCCGTTGAGGGCGAGGAACTCGACGAGATCGCGGTGAGCGTCTGGTGGCACTTCCCCGGGAGGGACCTCAACGCCCGAGACCTGTGCGAGATGCAGCTGGAGTTCCAGCGGCGATTCGACCCCGACCTGATGAAGGTCTGCCCCAGCGGCGGGTACCCCTCCATCGCCTTCGGCGCCGAGATCGAGTACTACGGGTCGCCGACGGGGGCACCCCGCACCAAGGTTCCCCGCATCAGGTCGGCGGAGGACTGGGGCGCCCTGGAGGAGCTGGACGTGCAGGACGGCGTCCTCGGGGAGATGGTGCGGGCCGTCGAGTGCATCGGCAGGGGCCTGGAGGGGAGGGTGCCCTTCATCCAGACGGTCTTCTCGCCCCTGACCATCTGCCTGAAGATCGGGGACGGCCGCCTGCTGGGGGACCTGAGGAGCGAGCCCGACGGGGTTGAGGAGGCGCTGGAGGTGATCTCAAGGACGATGGCGGAGTTCGCGAGGGCGAACATGGACGCGGGCGCGAGCGGCCTCTTCTTCGCCACCCAGATGGCGACCCTGGACCGGCTGACGGAGGACGAGTACCGCCGCTTCGGCGTGCGCTACGACCTGCCCGTTCTCCGCGCCGTCCGGAGCCGGGCGTTCATCAATGTGGTCCACATCCACGGCGAGAACATCATGTTCGACCTGATCGCGGAGAGCTACCCCGCCGACGCCCTGAACTGGCACGACCAGAGGACGCCCCCCAGCCTCGCCGACGCCTCGGAGAGGTTCCCCGGAGCGCTGCTCGGCGGCATCGACGAGAGGAACACCCTCGTCAAGGGGACGACGGACGACGTCGAGGCGATGGTCAAGGACGCCGTGAAGGACGTCTCGGGGAGGCGGCTGATCCTCGCCCCGGGCTGCGTCATCCCGCTGGCCGCCCCGCCGTCCAACCTCGACGCGGTCATCCGCACGGCGAGATCGTACAAGGACTGGCGATGAGGCTGCTCACGCCCTCTCCAGCCTGTCCACATCCACGAGGACGACGATGACGGCGACGGCTACGACGATGCCGTGGGTCCTGGCCTCCTCGGAGGTGGAGGGCGGGGGGAACCTCATGCCGCCCTCGACAACGGTGAGGCGCCGCCGCCCCTCAGGCAGGACGCTCAGCACCGCTTCCCCGTCGATCTTCTCCGGGTTGGGCGTGGCGACGGTCACGTCGACCATCAGCGCCTCCTCCAGCTCCTCGAAGCTGCCGACGCTGAACAGCTGGCCCAGCCCGACCATGCTCACCCTGCCGATGGCGTCGCGGACGGCCCTCTGCGCCGCCTTGGTCTCGTCCTCGCCGTGCAGGTCGGACGCCCGAGCCCACCTCGACGAGATACCTCCGGTAGTTCAAGATGCGCACCGCCTGAACCTAGACGACTGGGGATAAAAGGTCTCGGTCGCGGACGGTGCCTCCAAAAGTATAAAAGCCCGTTGCGGGTTGGATTCTCTAAACTTCTGGAGGTCTGAGGCGAGTTGAGGGGCGGAGCCACGGGCGGATGCGGAGTCTTGACGGAGGAGAGGATCAGGGAGTTCCTGAGGGAGGACCTCGGGTACGGCGACATAACCTCGGCGACCCTCCTGGAGGACCGGCGGCAGGCTCGGGCCAGGGTTCTCTTCAGGGAGGAGGGAGTTGCCGCGGGTCTTGAGGAGGCCGCGGCCGTCTTCGCCCTCCTCGGGTGCACGGTGAAGCTCCTGGAGGAGGACGGCTGCAGGGTCGCCGCCGGCTCCGTGGTCATGGAGGTCGGAGGGCCGGCGGCGTCGATCCTGGCCGGGGAGCGGACCGCCCTGAACCTCCTCGGCAGGATGAGCGGCATCGCCACGGCGGTCGCCGACGCGGCCGCCAGGGCGTCTCGGGCGAACCCCGGGGTCCGGGTCGCGGCCACGAGAAAGACGGCGCCGGGCCTGCGGGACCTAGATAAGCGGGCGGTCGAGCTGGGGGGCGGGGACACCCACCGCCTCCGGCTGGACGACTGCGTCCTCATCAAGGACAACCACCTGAAGCTGGGACTCTCGGTGGGCGAGGCGGTGAAAAGGGCGCGGCGGAGGGCGAGCTTCACGAAGAAGATCGAGGTCGAGGTGCGGTCCCTAGAGGAGGCCGTGGAGGCGGCGGAGGCGGGCGCGGACATCATCATGTTCGACAACATGCCCCCCGCCGAGATCAGGCGCTGCCTGGCCGCCCTCGAAGGACGCGGCCTCAGGGCGAGGCGGCTCTTCGAGGCCTCGGGCGGAATAACGCCGGAGAACGTGGAGGAGTACGCGGCGACGGGCGTCGACATCCTCTCCATGGGCTGCCTCACCCACTCCGTCAGGAGCTTGAACGTGAAGCTGGAGCTGGAGCCGGCGTAGGGAGGAGCCCTCGTTGACCGAAGCCTCTGATCTGCAGAGGAAGATCCTGGAGCTGAAGGAGGAGAAGGGGGCGCTGCTCCTCGCCCACAACTACCAGGTGCCGGAGATCCAGGAGATCGCCGACTACGTCGGCGACTCCCTCGGTCTCTGCATGAAGGCGGCGAGAGCCGAGGACGCGGGCCTCATCGTCTTCTGCGGCGTCGACTTCATGGCGGAGACCGCCTCCATCCTCAACCCTGATAAGAAGGTCGTCCTCCCGACCCTGTCGGCGCGGTGCCCCATGGCGGCGATGCTCCCCGTGAGGGTGCTACGGGAGGCGAAGGAGGCCCACCCCGGGGCGGCCGTCGTCCTGTACGTGAACACCCTGGCGGAGGCGAAGGCGGAGGCGGACGTCCTCTGCACCTCGGCGAACGCGGCGGAGATCATCCGGAAGCTGGACGAGGAGACGGTCCTATTCGGCCCCGACAGGAACCTCGCCTTCTTCGCGTCCCGGATGAACCCGGAGAAGACCATCATACCGGTGCCCGCGGACGGCTTCTGCAACGTCCACCGGTTCCTCGGCGACGGCGCGGAGGCGATGGAGCTGAAAAAGCGGTATCCGGACGCGGAGCTCCTCGTCCACCCCGAGTGCGAGCCCGAGTTCCAGCTCAAGGCGGACCACATATTCTCGACGGGCCAGATGTACCGGCACTGCGCCGAGTCCGACACGAAGGTGTTCATCATCGCCACCGAGGTGGGCCTCGTGGACCGGCTGCGGAGGGAGATCCCGGGGAAGACCTTCCTTCCGGCGAGGAAGTACGCGGAGTGCGCGGCCATGAAGCGGATCACCCTGGAGAACACCTACGAGGCCCTGAGGCGGGAGGAGCCTGTGGTTAGGGTGCCGGAGGAGATCGCGGAGAGGGCGAGGGCGCCCATTGAGCGGATGCTTGAGATGACTCGCTGAACTGAGGCGGATCGTCGAGGGTGGCGCACGCAAGTTTTTTCGAGGGGTGTGGACACAGAGACTAGGGGTTCAGCATGTCCAAGGTGGAGTTTGAAGGCCGGAGGCCGAAGGTCGACGCGTCGGTGTTCCTGGCGCCCGGCTCCTGGGTCATCGGCGACGTGACCCTCAGGGAGGGTGTGAACGTGTGGACGGGCGCCGTCATCAGGGGGGACGACGACACCGTCGTCATCGGGGCTAGGACGACGGTGCTGGAGAACTGCGTGGTGGAGGCGCCGACGGGGTCTCCGGTCGTCGTCGGCGACGACACCATCATCTCTCACGGGGCCATCGTCCACGGCGCCCGCGTCGGCAGCCGCGTTCTCATCGGCATCGGTGCTATCGTCTTGGATGGGGCGGAGGTCGGCGACGGTGCCATCGTCGGGTCGGGGGCGCTGGTCCCGCCGAGGGCGGTGATCCCGCCGAATCAGCTCGCCCTTGGGGTGCCGGCGAAGCCGGTGCGGGAGGTGAGGGACGCCGAGAGGGCGATGGTCGCCCGGGAGCACGAGCGCACCCTCACGAAGGCGGAGAAATACAAGGCGATCTATGAAGAGCTTTAGAATGGCATCAGATCATCTTATTCACCATTTTCGCATGATTTATACTCCTTTTTACAATAATTCATCTTCGCTAATTTTTCATAAAACTTAAAAGATAGAAATTCGATTTTTAAATACGATTCCTCATGTCAGAAGCGCCTGCTAAAATTAGGATCAATCAAAAAGAAGGTACGATAGAAGTAGAAGGTTCTGAGGAATTTGTTTTGAAAATATTACAAGAACATAGAGAATTATTTATTTCTACTAAAGCGGATAAAACAACATTTCCAAAAAAAGGGAGAAAACTCAAGAAGTCTGAATCTCTTGAAGTTAGACCAAAACGAAAACGACAATCACCAACTATAGAAGCTATTGATGTCGATCTTAGTGCGGGTGAAGGTTATCCCTCTTTAAAAGATTTTTATAATGAGAAGAAGCCAAAATCATTTCTTGAAAAGACCACTCTATTTACGTATTATTTAACTGAGTATAAAGGCATCGATGAAGTGTCTCCAGGACATTTACTTACATGTTATAGAGGGGTCAATTCAAAATTGCCCAAAAACATCCCTCAAACTATTCTTGATGCGAAAAACGATAAAGGATGGCTAACTGCTGATTCAAGCTCAAGTGTTGCTAAAATAAGTAATCTGGGTATAAATTTGGTAGAACATGAATTACCACGGAATAAAAATGATTGATCAGATTAAAAAATTATTAAGTTCCTCATTACCCCCTGAATTAGTAGAAAAACTAATAGATTGTTATTCTAAGATCAAAGAAGAGTATTATCTTGGTAATTATCGTTCAGCTTCACTAGAAGGAGGTAGGTTTTCTGAGATTGGTTTAAGGATAATTCAGAACGAAATAGATGGTAGTTATACAAGTCTTGATGACAGGTTACCAAACTTTCATGATGAAGTAATGAGGTTTGGGAACATTGGAAGGTGTTCTGATACTATAAGATTCCACATTCCTAGAACTTTAGAAGTGATCCATGATATACGCAATAAAAGAGATGTAGGTCATCCTAAGAGTGAATTAAACGCAAATTATTCAGATGCTACTTTAACTCTATATGCTTCGTCTTGGGTTCTGGTTGAATTACTTAGAGTTTATTATACAGGCAACATAGATGAAGCTCAGAGATTAGTAAATGAAATAATTCAATTTCATGTTCCCATTGTCCAAGATTTCGATGGTTTTTTGAAAATTCTGGATCCTGATCTGGTTCTCTGGAAAAAAATACTTATCTGGGCATTGTATCGTAAGACAGAAGGTATAACTATTGATGAAATTGAAAAATGGACCAAGCGAAAAAATCCGAGATATTATATTAACCGAGTCCTCAACCAACTTGAACATGATAAAGCATACCTTCACTCTGAAAATGGAAGATATTTTATCACCCATACAGGAGTCCTTGAAGTTGTTAATACTATTCCTTTAGCAATTCAAAGTAGAAAACTAGGTTGACTTACCTTCGCTTTAGAGTGCCCTCTATCTTGTCTCTCCTTATGGGTTAGGCTTTTTGGCGCTTGTTGTGGGGGAAGGTGAAGGCTGAGGGGCAGAGGTCGCTGAGGACGCAGCCTGCGCAGTCTGGCTTCTTGGCGCTGCAGACCCGCCTCCCGTGCTCTATCAGGAGGTTGCTGAACTGGAACCACTTGGATCGGGGGACGATCTCCATGAGGCTGCGCTCGATCTTGTCCCGCGCCTTCTCCCCGGTCAGCCCCAGCCTCTTCGACAGCCGCATCACGTGGGTGTCGACGGCGATCCCCTCGACGATGCCGTAGGCGTTGCCGAGGACGATGTTCGCCGTCTTCCGGGCCACCCCCTTGAGCCGGGTCAGCTCCTCCATCGACCGGGGGACCTCGCCGCCGTGCTCCTCGACGATGGCCCGGCAGGCCTCCTGGATGAACCGGGCCTTCTGCCGGTAGAACCCCAGCGACCTGATGGCCTCCTCCAGCTCCTCCCTCGGCGCACGGGCGTAGTCCTCCGCCGTCCGATACCTCTTGAAGAGGCTCGGGGTGACCTCGTTCACCTTGGCGTCGGTGGTCTGCGCCGACAGGATGGTCGCCACGAGGAGCTCCAGGGGCGTCTCCCAGCGGAGGGCGGTCCCCCTCACCTCCGGGTACGCCTCCTCAAGCCGCCTTATGATCTCCTCCACCCGCGTCCTCATCCCCGTCACACCCGAACAGCAGCCGGCTCCTCGGCTGCCCCCTTAGCCTGATGAGGCAGTACCGGCCCCTGAGCCGCCCCTCCGCAGGCGGACGATGACCTCGCCGTCCCGCCACCTCTCCACCTCATACGCGCCGCGGTCCCAGTG
>QMXQ01000070.1 GCA_003662205.1 Candidatus Bathyarchaeota archaeon | reverse complement strand
TGAGGCCAAGGCTTCCGAGGATGCCCCTCTCCCGAAGGCGGGTCTCGACGTCGATGTTCGGCGTCATATACGTCAGCGCCCCCGCCTCCCCTGTGATCCTCTCGCCTGCCTCCAAGTCCACCACAAGCATCGAATACGACGGACCATATTTCACGCTATATCTCAAATACAATTTTCTCCTTGTGTTTCATCAAAGGTGAATTAATGACACCGGATAAAAAGAGTTCTGCTAAACGTGAACGGTTGGATCGGGGCCGTGTTGAACGAGTGAATCACACAAGTTCGATGTGTTTAAACATTTACCTTTCATGACAAACTTGAACGTCGATGGTTGCTAGGGAGACGATATGCTTTCGTCGGCTTCGTTTTTGTTCCAGAGCTTATCGTCGTCTAGAGCGTGGTTCTGGCTGAGGTTTTCCAGCAAGCTTCGATGGATACGCCCCTCGCCGACGTGCTAGCCTGCCCTCGACGGGCTGCACCTTCAGGAGGATGAAAGTGAGCGTGCCCGCGCGGTGGCTTCCGCTTTCCAAACTTTATAAGAGGTTTGAACAGAAACGAGGTTGAAAAATAGTCGAACAGCACGAAACTGTTTTATCCTAATTGTAAGAAACCTCCGGGAAAGGATGGATCATTCTTGAGTGGAGGGCCGCGCGATTATGTTCATGCGGGGAAAATTGAAGAAGTGTTTCGGCTTGAGGCGCAGGCCAGAGCCGGTGAAAAGGTAATTGATAAGGACTTGAGATTCTGGGCTTGAAGCCCGGTATGAAGGTCCTGGACGCCGGATGTGGAACAGGGGCCGTCACGCGGAGGATGGCTCTGAGGGTTCACCCGGAGGAGGCCCTCGGGGTGGACATCGACCCCGTCTTCATCGAGGAGGCGGGGAGGCTAGCTGCGAGCCAGGGCGTAGGAAACGTCAGGTTTGAGCGGGGCGACATCAATCATCTCAGGTACGGCGACGATACGTTTGACGTGTCGTACTGCAGGCTCGTCCTCATGCACGTGGACGACCCCGTGAGGGCCATCTCCGAGCTGAAACGGGTGACGAGGAGGGGTGGGCTCGTCGCGGCCTCTGATTACGATGATGGCGCGATGCTCATCTCTCACGCGCCGAAGTTTTTTGATATGTGATCCAAGTTCGGTCAGCGAGCGAAAGTGAGAGGAGAGAATCGCTACATCGGCAGAGAACTGTTCTCTATATTTTCAAAGGCGGGCCTGGATCCTATCCGGGTTTTCCCTTTTCCAACCTACGCTACTCAACAAACCCCTGAGATGTTGAAGATGATCGTCTCTGTCCCTGTTCAAATACTCCAACAGGAGAAGGACGGCATGATAGAGGAGGGGTTGATTACAGCGGAGGATTACGAAGAGGCTATGCAGAAGGTTCAGTTAGTTTTGAAGAATTCGGGTGCATTCGCTATGGGATTAAACTTTCTAGCCGTGGGAAAAGTTCCCTGAGAGACGATCCTCAAAGTATTAATTCTAATGGCGCCCAGCTCGGCGTGTAGCGACGATGAATACTGTCTTTGAAGAAGTAAACACTTAATACTAACGCTAGTTTAACCGAGAATTATTAAACTCGCCGCGCGTTTTTTGCTGTAGTGAATAGATTGCAGAAGATAGTTATTGGTGAACAAGAAGTCCTGTGTAATCTTGTCTTGTTCGACTTGGATGGCACTCTCTTGGACGAAGTTCGGTACGCGTACATGGCTAGGGCCAGATTCGAGGTGATCAGCAAAATGGTGGGTAGAGAAGCCGCTGTGAAATGGGCCGAGCTATCCGGCGTGGATATTAGAGATTTCAGTGTGGATAGGTACGGCCCCCTCGCTAGGGCTCCTCGCAAGGAGGATATCGTCGTCGCGGCCTGTGCTCTTTTCCTGACGGGTCATCGATGGCATAGAGCCAGAGAGATCGCTGAGAAGGCTTACAGGGAGGCCGACAGGCTTCAGGAGACGAAGTATAAACCGATTTTCTTTAAGGGGGTCGGGGGTGCTTTAAGGGCTTTGAAGAAGGCCGGATTGAAGCTCGGTATCGCAACTAATGGGAGCAGTGCGGCGGCAAGGGGCATAATGGCTTCACTGGGATTTGAGGACCTATTCGACGTCATAGTGGGCGCAGATATGGTTGAGAAAGGGAAACCGGCGCCAGACATAATCCTCCTGGCGTGCGAGAGCATCGGGGTTGAGCCAAGTGAGACCGTCTACGTGGGAGATGCTCAGGAAGACATGGTTGCCGGGAGGGCTGCGGGTTGCAGGGCTGTCATCGCAGTGAACAATGTCGACGATGATGAAACCACAAGCCTCGCGGACATAGTTACATATTCGGTTGCGAATTTCCGTGTACCATCGCCGCCGTCTTGACAACGTGATAGCCTTCAGGAAATTTATGCGCAGGTCAATATTCTCTCTTTGCTAGCTGTTCGTCATTACGGGGGAGATTCAGAAGGGCGTTTTCTTGTCCAGGGGCTTCAGGGTGGCTTTGAGCCTCTGAGGTCTGGTAGATGGCGCGGCATTTCTCCGAGGTAAATATTCAGGTAGAAGATGGGGATGAGGAGGATCTGGTGATGCTAGCGTCTGCGTCTTCGAAGTCTTCGAATCCTACGGACAGGCGCCGCGGCCTGTTCCGTGTTGGTTCCACTAGTGGCTGTTGAAGTATTCCCTCGCCCGCTTGGCGTTCTCGGGGTTGGCGAGGAGGTCCACGATGGTCATCGCCAGCGCCTTCGCGCCGATGATCATCGCCTCCAGCCCCTCCAGCGTCACGGACGCGTCGGCGAACTCCCTGCTGTGGCCCGGGGTGCCCGGATCGGCGATCTTGATGTATGAGCCTGCTGCGGGCGTCCTCTGGGAGACGTCGCCGAAGTCGGTGGACGCCATCGGCATCCCCTTGATGGATTCCCTCCAGTCGACGGGCTCGACGCCCAGGGCCTTGTAGTTGTTCCAGAGGAGCTCGACCAGAGGCTCGTTGATCTTCTTTCCGCTGTAGAGCTTCTTCTTCGTCACCTTCACCTTCGCCCCCATCGCGAGGGCGGCCCCCTCGGCGCACCGGGCCACCTTCTCCACCATCTCCTTGAGGTAGGCATCGTCGCTGCTCCGGACGCCGAACTCGCAGACGGCCCGGTCGGGGATGATGTTCGACGCGAGGCCCCCCTCGGAGATGATGCCGTGGATGACCAAGTTCGCGTCGCGCCGGGCCTCCTGCCGGAGCATGTGGGTCGCCGTGAAGGCGAGGACGGCGGCGTTGAGGGCGTTGATGCCCTCGTGGGGGGAGGCGGCGGCGTGGGAGGTCTGCCCCTTGAACTCCATCTTCACCGTCCAGATGCCGAGGCTCCGGTTGCCGACGCTCCACCGGACCGAGGGGTGGAGCATGATGGCCGCGTCTATATCATCCCAGAACCCCTTCTCCGCCATGATCACCTTGCTCCCCGCGCTGGGGCCGCGCCCTTCCTCCGCGGGGGTCCCGACCACCAGGACCTCGCCGTCCAGCTCGCCCATGACCTTGCTCGCGGCGATGCCGGCGCCCACCGCGGACGCCGCGATGAGGTTGTGGCCGCAGCCGTGGCCGACGCCGGGAAGGGCGTCGTACTCGGCCAGCACGGCGACCCTCGGGCCGTCCCCCCGCCCCTTGTACGAGGCGGAGAAGGCCGTCGGCATCCCCAGCAGCCCCCTCTCCACCGCGAAGCCGTGTTTTTCGAGTTCGCCCGTCAGCAGCTCCGCCGCCTGATATTCCTCGCTCCCCAGCTCCGGGTGCTCGTAGAGCCAGCGGCTGATCTCGCAGAGGCGCTCCCTCTGCTCCTCCACCGCCTCCTGGACGAGGCGTTTCAACTCTTCCACATCTCTCAAGCCTGAAACCTCCGTCTCTATAGGCGCGCATAGCTGATATCGTTTTCTGGTCGCCGCGGCGAAGGGTAGATTTATCAGCAACCCTCGACGGTAAAGATTTGTTGATCTAAAGGTAGGCGAGTTTAGGGTTGAAGAGGGTCTACGATTTCGAGGAAGGGAACAAGGATATGAAGCCCCTCCTCGGCGGAAAGGGGGCCAACCTGGCGGAGATGACCAACCTCGGCCTCCGCGTCCCCCCGGGGTTCACCATCACGACGAGGACCTGCAACGACTTCTTCAAGGCGGGCGGGACGTTCCCCGAGGGGCTCTGGGAGGAGATAATGGAGCACGTCCGCCGCCTGGAGGAGCGGACGGGCAAGCGCTTCGGCGACCCCAAGAGCCCGCTGCTCGTGTCGGTGAGGAGCGGCGCCCCCATCTCCATGCCCGGTATGATGGACACCGTCCTCAACCTCGGCCTGAACGACGAGGTCGCAGCCGGCCTCGTCGAGCTGACGGGGGACGAGCGGTTCGTCTACGACGCGTACAGGCGGTTCATAACCATGTTCGCCGACGTCGTCATGGGCGCGGAGCGGGCCAAGTTCGACGAGGTCTTCGAGGCGGAGAAGAGGCGGGAGGGCGTCGAGACCGACACCGACCTCAGCGTCAAAGGCCTCAAGCGGGTCGTTGAGGAGATGAAGGAGGTCTTCGAGAGAGAGGTGGGCCGGGCCTTCCCCACGGACCCCTTTGAGCAGCTGAGGCTGGCGATAGCCGCCGTCTTCAACTCCTGGAACACCCCGAGGGCCCAGACATACAGGAGGATCGAGGGCATCCCTGACGAGATGGGGACCGCCTGCAACGTCCAGACGATGGTCTTCGGCAACATGGGCTGGGACTCAGGCAGCGGCGTCATGTTCACCCGGGACCCCGCGACGGGCGAGAAAGGCCTCTTCGGGGAGCTCCTCTTCAACGCCCAAGGCGAGGACGTGGTGGCCGGCATCAGGACACCCATAAAGCTCATAGACCTCAAAAAGGAGCAACCCGATCTCTACAAGCAGCTCGAGGAGATCGCGGAGAAGCTGGAGAGCCACTACAAGGACATGCAGGACGTGGAGTTCACCATCGAGAGGGGCGTCCTCTACATCCTCCAGACGAGGACGGGCAAGAGGACGGCGAGGGCAGCGATAAAGATCGCCGTGGACATGGCTAAGGAGGGGCTCATCGACAAGGAGACGGCTATTCAGAGGATCACGCCGAAGCAGGTGGACCAGCTGCTGCATCCCCAGTTCGATCCCGAGGCGAAGGAGGAGGCGAGGAAGCGCGGCGACCTCCTCACAGTCGGCCTGAACGCCTCGCCGGGCGCGGCCTCCGGGATCATCATCTTCGACGCTGACAAGGCGGAGAAGCTCGGAAGGGCGGGGAAGGACATGATCTTGGTCCGGCCCGAGACCACCCCCGACGATGTCAACGGGATGATCGTCTCTAGGGGCTTCCTGACCCAGCACGGCGGGGGCACGTCCCACGCGGCGGTCGTCGCCAGGGGCTGGGGCAAGCCCTGCGTCGCCGGCGCGGAGGAGATCAGGATCAACCTCCAGGAGAAACTGTTCACCGTCAAGGGCCGTGTGTTCAAAGAGGGCGACTACATCTCCATTGACGGCGCCACCGGCGAGGTCTTCGCGGGCGTCATAGAGACCAAGCCACCCAGCTTCGAGAAGGAGAAGGAGCTCATCCAAGCCCTGAGCTGGGCGGACGAGATCCGCACCCTGGGCATCAGAACCAACGCCGACAACCCGGAGGACGCTCGGAGGGCCCGGATGTTCGGCGCCGAGGGTATAGGCCTCTGCAGAACCGAGCACATGTTCTTCGACCAGGAGGGCGAGGAGATCAGCAGGAGGGAGAACATCGTGAAGATGATCCTCCAGTCCGACGCCGCGGCGCCCATTCTCAGGCGGATCGCCGATCTGGAGAACCGTCTGGAGTCCGACCCAGATAACGAGGAGCTCAAAGAGGAGATCGAGAAGCTCAGGGTGGAGGCGGATGCAAACCCGGCGGTCAAGGAGTACAGAGAGGCCCTCGACGCGCTCCTGCCCTTCCAGAGAAAGGACTTCGAGGGCATCTTTGAGGCCATGGACGGCCTACCCGTCATCATCCGGCTCATCGACCCGCCCATGCATGAGTTCCTGCCGCCCCGTGAGCAGCTCCTGGAGGAGGTCACCAGGCTCCGCTGCACGGGCGAGAACCCCGACGAGCTCGCTGAGAAGGAGAAGATCCTCAGGGTCGTGGAGAGTCTCTGGGAGACCAACCCGATGCTGGGCCTCCGCGGCTGCCGCGCCGGCCTCATGTATCCGGGGCTCACCGAGATGCAGGTCCGCGCCATCTTCGAGGCAGCCTGCAACGTGGCGAAGAGGGGGGTCGAGGTCCACCCGGAGGTGATGATACCGTTGACGAGCCATGTCAACGAGCTCCACGCCGAGAGGATGAAGCTTGAGAGGGTGGCGAAGCAGGTGATGGCGGAGAAGGGCGTGGACCTCGACTACATGTTCGGTACCATGATCGAGACCCCGAGGGCGGCGCTGACCGCCGACGAGATCGCCCGCGACGCCGACTTCTTCAGCTTCGGCACCAACGACCTCACCCAGATGACCTTCGGCATCTCCAGGGACGACGCGGAGGGCAAGTTCCTCCTCAACTTCGTCGACCGGGGCCTCCTACCCAGCAACCCCTTCCAGCAGCTCGACTGGGACGGCGTCGGCCAGCTTATGAAGATCTGCGTCGAGAAGGGGCGGAAGACCAACCCGAAGCTGGAGATCGGCATCTGCGGCGAGCACGGGGGAGACCCCCACAGCATCGAGTTCTGCCACATCATCGGCCTCGACTACGTCTCCTGCAGCCCCTACAGGGTCCCCATCGCAAGGCTGGCCGCCGCCCAGGCCAAGCTGAAGCACGACAGGGAGTGAGCAGGGATGGCGTCGCTGGACCACATCGGCATCTACGTCAAGGACCTGGAGCGGTCACTCAAGTTCTACGCCGACATCTTCAACTTCCCCGAACACCGCAGGTTCACCGCCGGCGAGGCTAGGATCGCCGTCCTCGACGTCGGCGGGGGACTGCTGGAGCTCATCCAGCGCCCCGGCGCCCCGGCCGAGGCCCCGGAGGGAGGGTGGAGCCACGTCGCCTTCCACATCGACGACTACGACGGCATGGTCTCCAAGCTGGAGGGGATGGGGCTGAAGCTGCGGAAGGTGACCCTCGGCGACGGCTCCCGCATCGCCTTCTTCAAGGACCCCGACGGCCACGACATCGAGATCATGGAGAAGGGGATGAGTCAGTAGCAGAAGTCGTAGGGTATCCCGCGATCGCGGCACATATCGGCCACCCTCCTTTTTAGCACCGAATAGTATTGGGAGTCGGGCGAGAGCGCCGACTCGAACATCGGCAGCAGGTCCGGGTAGTACCGCGAGAGGGCGCGCCTGATCGGGGGCATGTTCCCGCATTTGATGTTGAGCCGATCCACGATGACGCGGCCCACGAACTCGGCCAGCTCGTCCAGAAGCTCTCCGAGCCCCTCCTCGCTGAGATACGGGAGCAGCGGCCCGAGGAAGACATACGTCGGCACGTCCGCCTCGCTGATCTCCCTCAGGGCCGCAAGCCTCGCCTGAACAGGGGACGCCCTCGGCTCGAAGGCGCGGCGCACCTCGTCGTCGATGGCGGTGATAGTGAAGCCGACCTCGCAGTCGTCGAATCGCCGTAGCAGGTCGAGGTCCCTGAGAACCAGATCAGACTTCGTCTGCACCACGACGGGAAACTGATACTCCAGCAGGACCTGGAGGGAGCCACGGGTCAACCGGAACTTTTGCTCCAGCGGCTGATAAGGGTCGGTGACGCTGGAG
>QMXQ01000069.1 GCA_003662205.1 Candidatus Bathyarchaeota archaeon | reverse complement strand
GCGTCGGGATCCCGACGCTGAGATAACCATCATCGAGCGGAGTGGCCTCTTCTCCTACGCGGGCTGCGGCATGCCCTTCTACATCGAGGGGGTCATCCGCGACGTCAAGGAGCTCCTCTGCACGCCTCTGGGCGTTATCCGGGACGAGCGCTACTTCAAGAGCGTCAAGGACATCGACATCCTTGGGAGAACCGAGGCGCTCAGGATCAACCGGGGCGAGAAGACGGTCACGGTCAGGGAGCTGGAGACCGGCCGCGTCTACGATATCCCCTACGACAAGCTCGTGCTGGCAGTAGGCGCGAGGCCCATAGTTCCCCCGATCGAGGGCGTCGACCTCGACGGCGTCTACCGCCTCAACAACCCCCTGGACGCCGAGGCGATCCGGAGGGAGGTGGAGGGCGGCGCGAAGGAGATCGCCATCATCGGGGGAGGCCTCATCGGGATGGAGACCTGCGGCGCCTTCATCTCCCGGGGCTGCAGGGTCACCGTCTTCGAGATGCTCGACCAGCTTCTGCCGGCTCTGCTGGACAGGGAGATGGCCCTCCTGCTGGAGAACTACCTGAGGGCGGAGGGCGTCGACGTCCGCACCGGCAGCAGGGTTGAGAGGCTTGTGGACAGTGGCACCGGCCGCGTCGCGGGGGTCGCGACCGCCGACGGTCGGCGGATCGACGTCGATCTCGTCGTTATGGCCGTGGGCGTCAGGCCCAACGTCGCCCTAGCTCGGGAGGCGGGGCTGGAGATCGGGGAGACGGGCGCCATCGCCGTCAACGAGTACCTGCAGACCAGCGATCCGGACATCTACGCCGGCGGGGACTGCGTCGAGAACACCTGCCTCGTCACGGGCGGGAAGGCCTACGTGCCGCTGGGGTCGACAGCGAACAAGCATGGGAGGGTGATCGGCGACAACGTCACGGGCGGCCGCACCGCCTTCCCGGGGGTCACGAGGACGACCGTCTTCAAGGTCCTCGGCTACAACGTCGGCAAGACCGGCCTCAGCGAGAGGGAGGCGAAGGCTGCGGGGTACGACCCGGTCACCTCGGTGGCGCCGAAGGGGGACTGCTCCCACTATTATCCCGCCGCGCACCCATTCATCATCAAGCTCATCGCGGATCGGAGGACCGGAAGGCTCCTCGGGGGGCAGGCCCTGGGCCCGGGCGAGGTCGTGAAGCGGATCGATGTCCTAGCCACCGCCCTGAGGTTCAGGGCCTCGGTGGAGGACATCGCCGGCCTGGACCTGGGATACGCGCCGCCCTACTCGACGGCCATCGACCCGGTGGCCCACGCCGCCAACATCATACGCAACAAGATGGAGGGCCTGGCCCGCGGTACATCGGCGGCGGACCTCAAGGCGAAGCTCGACGGCGGAGAAGACCTCACCCTCCTAGACGTGAGGACCCCGGCGGAGGCCGAAGAGCAGCCCTTCCGAGACCCGCGGGTGAGACTGATACCCATCGACGAGCTGAGGCAGAGGCTAGGCGAACTCCCCCGGAGCAGGGAGATCGTCGTCCTCTGCAGGACCGGCGTCCGCGCCTACGAGGCGCAGAGGGTTCTGAACGGCGCGGGCTTCAGGGATGTGAGGTTCCTGGACGGCGGCCTCGCCGCCTGGCCCTATCCGCCTCGGGGCGCGGTTTAGGCATCGGACGCGGCCGAGAGCTCCCTGATCCTCTCGGCGATCCGGCGCAGCTCCTCCCCGCTGGGGCGGCGGCCGCTCCTCGCTATGCCCTGGATGATGCCGCCCCGGTCGCCCCGGAACCGGGGGATGACGTGGATGTGGACGTGGGGAACCTCCTGGCCGCTCTCGGGGCCGTTGTTGACGCCGATGGTGCTGGCGGGGGCTCCCACCGCCGCCTGTATCCGCCCCACAAGCCGATGGAGGGCCCTGAAGAGGGCGGCGGCGTCCTCCTCCGACAGGTCCTCGACCCGCGCCACATGGGCCTTCGGGATGATGAGGGTGTGACCCGGGGCCGAGGGGTATATGTCGAGGAAGGCGAGGACCCTCTCGTCCTCGTAGACCTTGTGGGCGGGGGCCTCTCCCCCTATGATCCTGCAGAATATGCAGCGTCTCTGCATGGGAACCGCCTCTAGCAGGAGTGGAGGGCGTCGGCTATTATGTTTAATGCCCCGCTGGGGGCTCAGCCTTTCCTGACGGCCCTGAGGGCGCCGTGGGGGCAGAGCTCGATGCAGCAGAAGCACTGGATGCAGCGGTCGTAGTCGAACTCGGGCCGGCCGCGGAGGGTGATGGCGCCTCCGGGGCAGATCTGGGCGCAGACGCCGCACCCCGCGCATCGCTCCTCGTCGCACTCGATGGGCATGCGGGCCTCGACGAACATGCGGCCGTCCTGGTGGATGCTGGGCCTCCTGAACGGTTTGACCGCCTCGTCGAGGGGCACGCCCACCACCTCGACCTCGTCCAGGGAGGAGGGGCCGAGGCCGCGCCCCTTCTGGGCAGCGAGGTAGTTGGTCCCCACCTCCATCGGGTCCCAGCCCATGACCGCCGCCGCGACCAGGTCCACCGCGACGGCGTCCTCCCCCGCCAGGATGAGGCCGAGCAGGATGGGGTCGCCGCTGGAGGGGCCCTCGCCCTCCATGCCCACGACGGCGTCCACCACGTTCAGCCGGACCCTTGGGCGGATGACCTCGTAGAGGTCGAGGAGGAGGTGGCTGAACCTCTCGGGGTCGTTCCGGGTGCGGACGTGGTGGTGGGCCTTCGAGCCGCCCTGCTGGAGGCCGAACAGGTTCTTCACCGCGCAGGTGAGGGTCGTCAGCACATGGGTCTTGAGCTTGGGGACGTTGATGACGCCGTCGCAACGGAGGGCGTACTCGGGGAACCAGAGCTCATCGAGCACCACGCCCCGCGGGCACTCCACCCTGACGGGGCGCTCCCGATCGAGGACCATCAGCTCGACGCCGGCCTCCTCGCAGAGCTGTCGCACCCCGAGCCCGTCGAAGACGATGTCGGGCTGGGCGTAGGCCGCCATCGCCGGGCACTCGCCGACGACGGGCGTCGCGCCGCTGCCCCGCACCATCTCCGCCAGGGCGAGGACGACGCGCATATCGGTGGTCGCCCCCTCCTCCGCCGACTTCTTCATGAACAGGTTGGGCTTGATGAGGTAGCTGCCCCCGGGCTCGACGAACCTCTCGATGCCGCCGAGGAGCCGGACGGCCTCCTCCACGGCGGCAGCCATGTCGTTCTCGACGCGGACGATGGAGACCTTCGACTTCATCTCCGATCCTTCTAGGCGGCGCCGGAATAAAAAGAGGAGTCTAGCTCAAGGGCTCGCGGAGGCGCCCCGCGGCTCATTTCAGCAGGAACTGGTCGAGGAGGTCCCGCGCCTTCTCCCGCTTTCTCTGGAAGTCGGCGAGGAAGCGTTTGATGATCTCCGCCAGCCGGGCCTTGCACTCTCCACAGATGATGGCCCCTGACCTGCAGTCGCGTTCGAGTTTGGCGAGCTTGGCGTCGTCCTCCTCGAAGAGGTAATAGTAGTAGGCGTAGATGGTGCAGATGGACGGGTCGCCGCCCAGCTCCTGCTGCTCCCTCACCGTCGGCCTGCCGCCCGTGAAGGCGCTCATCACCTTCTTCGCCGCCGCCTCCGGGGGGTCGATGGTGAAGATGGCGGTCTCCGGCATCGACGCCGACATCTTCCCGCCCCTGCCGAGGCCGGGGAGGAACTTGGCGTGCATCTGCGCCGGCTTGTAGTACCCCAGCTTCTCGGCGATGTCCCGGGTCATCCTCCAGTAGGGGTCTTGGTCGATGGCGGCGGGGATCAGCACCGCGACGTTCCGGCCCTCCCGGGCGGACTGGATGAAGCACGGGACGGCTTGGATGGCGGGGAACCAGATGATGCCGATGTTGTCGCTATCCGTCAGGCCGAAGACAGCCTTGATGGTGGAGTAGGTGACCCGCTTCGCCACCCGGAGCGCCAGCTTGTAGAGGTGGCCGATGTTGTTCACATCCGAGATGATGTGGGTCTTCTCCGGGTCCAGCCCGCAGGCGATGAGGTCAAGGGCGTTCTCATAGGTGTAGCCGACGGTGTCGTCGAGGCTGAGATCGGGGTGGATGAGAAACTTCTCGTCGTCCGTCATCTGGAAGTAGAGCTCCGCGCCGAAGGCATCCTGCAGGTACTTGGTGAAGAACCAGGGGAGCAGGTGCCCCAGGTGGACCGGCCCCGAGGGGCCCCGCCCCGTGTAGAGCCCCACGGGCTGGCCCGCCTCGTACATGTCGAGCCACCAGTCGAGGTCCCGGTGGGAGAAGAATATCCCCCGCCTGAGCTGTAGGTGCAGGTGGCCCGCGTGCCTCCCCAGCCTGTCGAGGAGGCCCCTGATCAGCGGCCTGGTGCCGAACCGCTCTATGAGCCGGTTGTAGTCGACATCGCCGGAGACCTTCCAGGGCGTCACGATCATCTCTTCCGGTTCTTCCGCGCCGGTCAATTCCTCACACCTCGCATAACTCGCAGACTATCCCTATCCATCCCACGGCGCCCGCGACCAGAATGCCCCCGTGCTCGGGGGTGTTCCCGGTCTGGAGAGACGCTGGTGGCTGGATAGGTATGGTGCCGCAGGGTTTCCGGGGGCTCTGCAGAATACGGTGCCGATCTATGGGTGTGCACTCCTCCGTCAGGAGGACTTTACCCAGTCCGAGTGATACACACTCATGCCCCCTTACATCCTCGGCGGATCAGATAAAATTGTTCTGATCTTAAAAATCTACCCCCTCACGGGTCGGCTCTGCGCGCCGGCTCAACTGGGGCTTCGAGCTCGCTCACAGCAGGAGTATGGAGAGCTTCAGCTGCTTTATCCCCCTCTTGGTCATCAGCTCCCTGGCCAGGCGCCGTATGGTCTCCGCCTCGCCTCTGACCGCCACGATCTCCAAGCAGTTCCGCTCGTCGAGGTGGACGTGGGTCGTGGAGGTGATCACGTGCCGGTAGTCGTGCTGGACGTCCGTCAGGGCCTCGTTCAGGCCCCGGACCTCGTGGTCGTAGATCATGGTGAGGGCCCCGGCGACCTCGCCCTTCTCGCCGGCCCACCTGTGCTCCGTCAGGAAGTCCCTCATGGCGACCTGGATCGCCTTCGACCTTGTCAGGCCGAGGAAGCCTATCGTCTCGTCGAACTCGGTGAGCACCTCTGGGGGGAGGGAGACGCTGATCCGGGAGACGCCCTTGGCCACTTCATGTCACCTTGGTTATGGTTGATCTGGGAAAACTTATTAAAGCTGTGAATGGGGTAATACTAATACCTAGTCGGGTAATACTACGGGGTTGGTTGGCGTGGGTGAGACAGCCCCTCTCAGGGGAGAGATCGAGCGGATGATCGAGGCGGGGGACCTTGAGGGGCTCCTCCGGAGGGCGGGGGAGCTCCACGGCCACCTGTGCAGCTATCTGGCTTACGGCGTCGTGGCGGGGTACACCGCGATGCGGGAGCTGGGGGTCACCAGCAGGGGGATGGAGGAGGTCGTCGCCATAGTGGAGACCAACAACTGCTTCAGCGACGGGATCCAGATGGTGGCAGGCTGCACCTTCGGGAACAACGCCCTGATCTACAGGGACCTCGGGAAGACGGCGGTGACCGTCGCCAAGAGAGACGGCACGGCGGTGAGGCTCACCCTGGACCCGGAGTTCGTTGAGGCCAGAGACGGGGAGTACCCCGAGGCCACCGAGCTCTGGAACAAGATAGTGGCGAGGAGGGAGCCGGCGACGGCGGAGGAGCAGGAGCGGATGATGCGGCTGTTCGCGGAGATGTCATACAAGGAGCTGAGGAGGCCCGTGTCGGAGATGTTCAGGATCAAGCGGATGAAGATCGAGGTGCCCGAGTACGCGCCGATATACGCCTCCGTGCGGTGCGCGGCGTGCGGGGAGGGGGTGATGGAGAGCAGGGCGAGGGTCAGGGACGGCAAGCCCATCTGCATCGACTGCGCCGGGGCGGAGCACTACGTGCTGGACGGGCGCGGCGTCTCCCTCACGAGGGGCGGCCCGAAGACCTCCTGAGGGGGCGGTATGGGCACCAGTTTTAGCGCCAGGGACCTGGCCCTCATGTCCCTCCTCGGCTGTCTGTCCTCGCTGACGACGTTGACGACCAACTTCATCCCCGCGCCCCTCCCCGGCCTATACGGGGTCGTGGCGATACCCGTCGGCACCATACTTGTCTTCATGGCGAGGGATATGGTGGGGAAGCCGGGCGCCGCCACCTTCACCCATCTCGTGAGCGGGGTGCTCTCCACCTTCATGCCGGGCGGGCCTCCGTTGAAGTGGATCATCGTCCCCATCTGGGTTTCGGGAGGCGTCGTCATAGACCTCCTCCTACACGCGACCCGGGCGAGGCTAGGGGAGTCCCGATGGGTCTCGACGACGGTGGGCCTCATCTACGAGATCCCGGGGGACCTCATTCTCTGCTGGGCGTTCAGGGCGTTCCTGGGATGGTATCTCCCCCTGCTCTTCTTCATGTACGGGTTCGTAGCGATCCACGCCCTCCTCGGCGGCCTGGCGGGCCTCTTCTTCCCAGACATCCTAAACCGGATAGAGCCCGTGATGAGAGGGGCGCGGTGAGCCCAGCCCTCCCCATCTAGAAGTGCGGCAATCGCGCCTCGGCCTGACGGCCTAGAGCTCCTTCGCCATGATTATGTCACATCGTTTAGACGGAGATCACATTCCACGGCGGCGCTCTAAGCCCTTTTGAGAACCTGCAGCAGGGCCTCTTCGAGGCTCTGCCCCTCCGGCGGGTTCTCGACGACCTCCCCGATCCTCTTCCCCCCCGCCTGTTGAGGACGACGATCAGCGGTATCTTCACGACGTTGAACTCTCTGACCTCGGGCGGCGAGGGGGGTATCCACCACCGCTCCATCGGGTTGAGGGGGTCCCGCATGAGGTGGCCGAAGATCCGGACCTCCATCCCCGTAGCCTCCGCGATGAGGTCGAGGACGGGGACGTTCCGGGCGCAGTCGGGGCACCACTCCGCCGAGAAGATGACCACGATGACCTTGTCCGCGTACCTCTTCAGCTCCTCGACGATTCTGCCGTCGAGGCGGTAATCCGCCTTTCGCCGGGAGAAGGACGGGTGCTTCTCCCCGATGGAGGACAGGTAGTCGCCCACCGGCTCGGAGTTCTGCATTATCTTTTCCAGATCGTACATCCAGACAGCCCCGGATTTGGGGAGGTTTCGACGGCGCAGCTTAAATTTCTTGTCGAAGAGGTGCCGGGCTGCATCCTTGATTTGGGGTTCAGGGGGCCCTTGAGCCTGTGAGAACTATAGAGAAAGGTGGAGGAGGGGAGACTCCCTATAGTTTATATATAGATGCTGGGCTCCTCTGAAGGGGGGACAACGTGGGGGACGTAGCTAAGGAGGATGTGAGGAAGATACAGGTGACCGGAGGCTCCACCTATATCGTCTCCCTGCCCAAGAGCTGGGTCGAGCAGATGGGGCTCCGGCGGGGGAGCACGGTGAACGTCGTCCAGATGGATGACCTCACCCTCTGCATCCAGCCGAAGGGCGCCAGAACCGATGAGAGGGCGAGGAGGGCCGTGATAACGGTCTCGGATAGCGTCTCGCCTGAGAGCCTCGTCAGGCGCGTCGTCTCCGCCTACCTCATCGGCTACAACATCATCCAGATCAGGAACCCGTCCAAGCGCATCGACCTCGTGCAGCGTTACACGGTCAAGGACTTTACCCGGAAGAAGCTGGTTGGCACCGAGATCCTCTCCGACCTGCCGAGGGAGCTGACCCTCCAGGTGCTCCTCAGCTACGCGGAGCTGTCGGTGAAGGACGCGCTCCGCCGGATGAGCATCATC
>QMXQ01000068.1 GCA_003662205.1 Candidatus Bathyarchaeota archaeon | reverse complement strand
GGAGATCGCGAGGCTCGGCTCCAAGGAGAAGGCCGTCGAGGCCCTGTCCCGGCGGCTCGACGCGAGCGAGGACGCCCTGAGGGTGGCCGCCGACGAGGTCGAGGCCCACCTCCGGCATGGGCTTCCGCTGCCGACGAGGCGGCGGATACTGCTCGAGGCCTACGACAGGTACCTGGTCGTCCACAGCACCTTCGGCGAGCGGGTGAACCGGACCCTGGGCTGCGTCTTCGACGCCGTCCTCTCGGAGCACGACCTCATCTACAGCTGGTGGAACGACGCCTACCGCATCCTCATCGAGGCCCCGAGGAAGCTCGACAAGTTCGACCTGGAGAGCGTCGAGGGCTGGCTCTTCAGCCTCTCCGAGGATGACGTGGAGGGGCGCCTCCGGGAGTACATGGACGCCCGGTTCCCCTTCGGGTACAAGATGAAGTTCATCGCAGAGCGGTTCGGCGTCATCCCCCGGGGCAAGACCCTCAACTCCAAGAGCCTTGAGAACCTCTACCTCAGGTTCAGGGACACCCCCATCTACAGGGAGACCCTGAGGGAGGCGTACCAGGAGAAGCTCGACCTAGAGTCGGCGAAGCGGATCATGGCGGAGGTCGCCTCCGGCGAGATCGAGGTAGCGCGGATCCTGACGAGGACGCCGAGCCCCCTGGCGCGACACATACTGGAGAAGTACTCGGACGTCGAGGAGCTGATGGCGTCCACCTACGCCGTCGCGGACCAGCTGGAGTACATGAAGAAGAGCATCGGCGCCCGCACGGTACACCTCGCCTGCATGGGCTGCGGCGAGTGGAGTATCAAAAAGCGGGTCAGAGAGTTCGAGGAGGAGCCAAGGTGCGGGCGCTGCGGCTCGAAGCTGCTGGCGGTGCTTCGGAGACATCAGAGCCCCGAGGCCTTCCTGGAGCTGGTGAGGCGGTGGAGGCGAGGCGAGGCCCTCAGCGACGATGAGCGGGAGGCTCTGGCCTACGGGAGGAAGACCGCCGACATGGTTCTCTCCTACGGGAGACGGGCCGTCGTCGCCCTCATGGTCTACGGCATCGGGCCCGTCACCGCCTACCGAGTCCTGTCGAAGATGCACCAGGACGAGAAGGAGTTCTACGCCGACCTGCTGAAGGCCAAGGTGCAATACATGCGGACCAAGCCCTACTGGGACGAGAAATAAAAGAGCGGGACTACTCGACGTCGAGGGCGAAGTTCATGTGAGCCAGGGAGGCGCCCGCGTTCAGGGCCGCCGCCACCGCAATGGCCTCGGCGATCTCCTCCTTCGTGGCGCCCTCCTTCAGGGCCCTCCTCGCGTGGCCCTCGATGCAGTAGGGGCAGCGAGTGATGTAGGTGCAGGCGACGGCGATGAGCTCCTTAACCTTCTTCGAGAGCCTCCCCTCCTCGAAGACTAGGGCGTCGAAACGCCTCCACGCCTCCAGCGTCTCCTTGTCGAAATACTTGACGACCTCAGGGTTCCGCTTCTTCCTGTAAAAGTAGTCCATGGTGGGGACCTTAAACCTCCGTTTCTTTTTAAAAATTACGGCGCCCGCCGCTGGCGGCGGGCTCACCTGCGCAGCAGCTCGCCGATGGCCTCCACGGCGTTCTCAACCCCGTCGCCGAGGCTGTTCTTCGCGTTGATCTCCTCCAGCCGTTCGAGGTAGCCGCCGTCGCTCAGGACCCTCTCGACGAGGGCAAGCAGCCTCTCCCGGGTCAGGTCGCGCTGGTGGATGGCCTCCGCGACGCCGAGCTCCTTCGCCCTCCTCGCGTTCCCGTACTGCTCCGTGTGCCCCGGCGTCGGGATCAGGATCTGGGGCTTGCCGAAGCAGATGCTCTGCATGATGGTCTCGTGCCCCGCCCGGGAGATGACGAGGTCGCACGCCTTGAGGTACTCGAACCTGCTGTGGACCCAGGGGATCATGGTGAGGGAGCCCGTGGACGTGGGCTTCGACCCGCCGTTCGGCATCCCCATGGACATCACGACCCTGTAGTCGTCGGGGAACTCCTCAAATATGGGCCTCAGCAGGGCGATGAGGGGGAGCTTCTCCTGCCTGGGGCCGCTGATGGCCGCGAAGATGAGCCGCTGCCCCTCCTCGGCGCCGACCGCCTCCCTGACCCATCCTGTGTCGCTGACCTTCTCCGGCTTCCTCGGCAGGATGGCGCCCACCAGCCTCACGAGCCGCCTGTAGGGCCCGGGGATGCGGAGGGATTCGAGGCTTATGGTGTAGGGCTCGGGGAAGTCGGGGATGAGGATGAGGTCGCTCGCCGCCCAGCCCCTGCCGATGAGAGTCAGCATGATCCCGTCCGCGATCTTCGACAGCCTGAAGTTGTGCTGGCTGCGGGGAACGATGGGCTGGAACTGGTTCAGGATGAGGACGGACGGCACCCCGAGGAGGTTCGCCGCGAAGATCGAGGAGAGCCGCGTGTCCGAGACGACCACGTCGGGACGGTACGCTTTCATATACTCCATCTCGACGTTCACCTGACGCAGGAACCGCGGGAGGGCCTGCAGCCCCTGCGTGGCGGACATCCTCAGGTCGATCCTCCCGCTGGAGTCGGTGATCAGGCTCATGGCAGGGCTCGGGGCCACGGGGAAGCCGAGCTTCTTGACGTAGTCGACCCCCTCCAGGTAGGTGGAGAAGACGACGTCGGCGCCCCGCCTCCGCAGCGCCTCGGCTATCGGGTGGCTCCTGCCGACATGCCCCAGGCCGATGCCGCAGGGGCTGAAGTAGACCCTTGCCCCGTCGAACCGATCCACGCGCCTCCACCCTTTCAGCAGCCCTGAAGCTCCACCCTCCTCACGGCGCCCCGCGGCTCCTCCTCCGCGAAGATGATGGCCTGAAACTTCGAGACCTCGGTCCCCGGTGTCAGCCAGGCGTCGGGGGGCAGCCACGCCTTCAGGCAACACTGGGTGAAGAACTCCTCGGCGTCCCACCCCCACTCCACCGGCACCTGGGGGAGGAGGAGACCCCGATAGCCGCCGCGGGAGACCATCAGGCCGTCCCTCCCCACCTCGATGTGATCCGGGTACTCCTCAGGCCTCTCGACTGTGATCCGCTCAGGCGGCGTCAGGACGCTGACCTCGACGACGACGGAGTCCATCTCCCCCAGCGAGACCGGGCTGAAACGCGGGTCCCTGAGCGCCGCGCCGACGGCCGCGTCGACGACCGCCTCCGCGAGCGGCTTCACCGGGTAGGGGAAGCCGATGCAGCCCCGGAGCCTGTGGGCCGCCCCCTCCACCTTGTTCAGTGTGACGAAGACGCCGCACGGCTGCCTCAGCTTCTCGGGCGCGTCGTCGGGCTCCACCGTCTCCCCCGTCTTCAACGCTGTCTCTATCGCCCTCCGGGCGAGCCTGACGAGGTAGGCGCCCTCCTCCAGTGAGAGCTCGAAGGTCATCCACCCAGCCTCTTATGCTACCTTCACTGTGAAAAGAGCCTTATAAAGAATGTCCGGGGCCGTCGGCTGCCTCAGCCCGCCTGGAGGCCTCCCTCACAGTCTCCACGATGCTTCTCCAGTGGCTCCCCCGCCAATAGACCTTGCCGCAGGAGCCGCAGACCCAGAACTCGTCGTAGGCCTCGAAGGTGCGGGGCGGCACCCTGCCCCTCACAGCCTCCCTGCCGACGGCGGCGAGGGGCGCGTCGCACTGCGGGCATCGAGACCTCTCGGGGTCGAGCTTCAGGCTGAACCGCCTCGACACGGAGGCGAGCTTCTCCGCGTCGCTCTCCCCCTCCACCATGAAGGCCTCCGCCCCCGCCTTGATCGCCTTCCTGTAGAGCATCCGATCCCGGGTCAGCAGGACGCGCCCGCTCTCGACCGCCCGCCTGATGAGCTCCTCGTCCGGGGCGCTGCGGAGATACTCGGCGTCGTAGCCGCAGATCCTGAGCCATCGGGCCAGGGACCCGAGCATCCCGTCCAGCAGGAAACGGGGACTCATCGATGCGGCGCTCCGGCTACGCTGATATCAGCCGAGTGGATCGACTAAAACGAGACCCATCGGCGTCGGTCACTCTTCGATCTCGGCCCTGCAGTCCTCGCAGAGGAACTCTCCCCCCACCGATCGGAGGTTCGTCGAGTAGATGCCGCACCTGTCGCAGTATCCGACGAGGGAGGGACCCGAGGACGACTCCCCGCCCATGATGCGGGAGCGCTCCTGGACGATCTCGATGATGGCCGGGACGATCCGCAGTATATCCCTGTCGGAGACCACGCCCACCAGGTTCCCCTTGTAGGTCACCCCGAGCCTCCGGATGTTGAGCTTGCTCATCAGGGTCATGGCATCGGTGAGCTTCATCTCGGGCTCCACCATCCTCAGGGGGGAGGTCATCACCTCCTTCACCTTCACATCCCTCGGCACCAGGCCCTTCGCGACGACCCTGATGACGATATCCCGCTCCGTCACGATGCCGACGGGCTGACTGTCCCCCCTGATGACTATGATGGCCCCGATATTGTTCTCCGCCATCATCTCGGCAGCCCTCACCACGTCTTGATCCTCGTCGACGGTGACGACAGGGCTGGACATGGCCTCCCGGACCACCATCTTGCGCGAGAGATCGAGATCCAACGCCTCTCCCCCAATCGATTCAAATGAACAGCCACCAGATAAAAAGGATTGCCCTGAAGAGGGACGGCCTAAAAATAGGCGGCGACCTTCCTCACGCGACGATGTAGCACGTGGATCTGCACTTGGCGCAGACGATCGCGCCGTTTTCGTTCAGCTCGTCGCCCTCGTTGACCCTTATCCAGCTGCCGCACTCGCTGCACCGGAAGAGGTAGCCGTTGGAGCGCCCATCCCCCTCCGAGCACAGCAGGATGGTCGACGACCGGCAGAGGGCGGAGGGGAGCGTGGGTCGCTTCAAACCGAGCCTCGAGGCCTTCAGCCTTATGGCGTTGGGGGTCCTGTTGGGGAAGGCCTCCACGATCTCCTCGAAGGATACCTCAGAGGGGTAGAGGTGCCTCAGCTTCCAGACCTCCTCCTCCGTCCACGGCCTCGGCCTCGACATATAGAGTCTCCACTATCCTTTATTGAAGGTGACAAGTGTAGCGCGGAGTCCAGGCCACGTCCGGGCGTCCCCGGCACGATATCCGTCGATCGACTGCGATCCACGGGCTCGCGCTCGACCCTATGGATCGCGGATATCTCGCCTGCGACGTTCTCGGGCTCCATCCAGGCTAACCCGGATATCGCAGCGGGGTTCCGTGCGTCGCGGTCGGCGGGCGCCCATGCGAGCACGGGTCTCCCGTTTTCCGCGTCTCCGTCTTCCCCGGTTGCTCCCCCGAGCACGTTTCCGCGCTACGGCTATATCTCCGTGCCGTGGATATTTTATAGTTCTGTTGCAGGGAAACAACATTAAGCTCGGCCCCCCACCTCGGGGTTTATGAGGGTTTTGCGGCATGAATGTTAAGAACATCTCAGGAATGTGAGACAACCAGTCCGTTGAGCCGCGGGGCGAAATAACCCGTGAAGCCCAGTACCACATTTACATGAACCAGAAGAGCGATCCTCTCACGAGATAAGAGTAACCTAATCCGGGAGGTCCGCCTGCTCCCGGAGGGGGAAGTTCATTTTTGAGCGGGAGAGCCGGTTTGAATCTGTGCTTTAACGGAGTGCAACGAAAGGTTTAATGGAAATCCTTCCACTCTTTACGGGGGTTTGATGGAGATCCGCTATCTGTGGAAGCCGGAGCTGTCCGAGTCCAGCATGGTCGCGGCCTGGCCCGGGATGGGCTACCTCGCCAAGATATCGGCGGACTACCTTCGCCGGCGTCTCAGCGCCAAGCTCTTCGCCGAGATCCGCTACTACCAGAACGCCGTCGTCTACAAGGACAGCCTCGCCAGGCTGGTCCCCATCAGGCACCGCTTCTACGCCGCCCCCGAGCACGACCTCATCATCTGCGTCGGCGAGGCCCAGCCCTCCGTCCCGGAGGAGGCCTATCGGCTCGCCCGGGGCGTCGTGAGAGTAGCCGAGCGCTTCAACGTGAGGCGCCTCTACACCATGGCAGCGTACCCCAGCGACTACGTCGAGGAGCCGCAGGTCTACGGCGTCTACACGGACGAGAGACTCAGGGGCGTCCTCTCGGCGCGAGACATACGGTTTCTGGAGGGCGAGGGCGCCATCAACGGGCTGAACGGCATCCTCATCGGCGTCGCGAGGAACAGGGGGATCGAGGGCATATGCCTGATGGGGGAGATCAGGTACGCGAATGTCCCCCAGCACCTTTCATCCAAGGCGGTCCTCGAGAAGCTGGCGGCCATCCTCGGCATCGAGATCGACACCTCCCACCTCGTGCTGAGGGCGAAGAGGGTCGACGCGTCCATCCGACGGCGGCTCGACCAGTACAAGGAGACCGAGGAGGCCTACCGGAGGGATGAGAAGGAGTTCAGGTACATCAGCTAGCGGATGCGGAACACCCTTATATATCGTCCCCTCGAATTAGAGGTGAAATCCCCGAGAGGAGGACGATGAACCCAGCGGAGAAGATCTGGTGGACGAAGGTCGTCGCGTCGCTAGGAGTGGCCTGCCTCACCCTCGCAACACAGGTCTTCTTCAGCATGAGCGGCAGCACGTCCTTCATGTTCGGAGTGCTGATCTACCTCGTCCTGTCGGACGTCCTCTCCCGCCTCATGGGCGTCGATAAATCCAGGGGCCTCAAGATCGGCATAGGTGCCTACTTCTTCACCTGGATGACCGTGTGGATCCTCCTCTACACCTACTTCCAGACGGCGGGCTAGCCCTACTTCTTCGTGTTCAGCCGGTAGTGTATGAAGTCGGACCAGGCCGAGAAGTAGCCCGTGTCGAAGGGTGTGTGGACACCCTCCTTCAGGAAGGCCCCGAACTCGCGCCGGTACGTTTTCATGGAGGCTTCGTCGAAGGGGGCCTTGTTGAGGAAGTCGCGCTCGTCCCCCGACCGTGAGGAGAGGAGGATGCCCCTCAGCGCGTTCAGGTACCCCTCCTTGAACTCGCTGTTGCCGAACCGTTTCTCCATGATCGCGTTCAGCGCCCTCTCGGCGTCGGAGAACCGTCGTTCCAGGACGCTCTCGAAGAAGGCGATGATGTCCCCCCTCGCCGTCCTCGAGGCCTTCATGCCGCGCTTCCTAGACATCCTCGTCACTCTCTATGCCGCGCTCGGTGATGCGGAGGGGCGCCTCCCCCTCGGGGAGGAAGGGGCTGACCGTCAGCTTCGCGATCCGCACGTTGTTCCGTCCCTTCCGCAGGAAGATGCGCGAGTGGCTCGTGTGGCCCATGATGTGCCCCCCCACGGGCTGCACCATCTTTGCGAAGAAGACGTCGGGCTGGGCCATCACCTGGTTGGTGATGACGGCGGCCGCGTTGAACGCCCGCGTGAGGCGGATGAGCTTGTGGAGGTGCTTGTTGAGCTGCTGCTGCCTGGGGGCGAGCATCTCCCTGCCCAGGTACTCGCTCCTGAAGTGGCTGGTGACGCTGTCGATGACGATGAGGCGGATGTTGTTCTCCTTGATGACCTCGTCCGCGTTCTCCAGCAGCACCATCTGATGGTTTGAGGTGTACGCCTCGGCGAAGATGATCCGCCTCAGCGCCTCCTCCGGGTCGAGGCCGAACCTCGGGGCTATCTGCATGATCCGCTCAGGGCGGAAGGTGTTCTCGGTGTCGATGTAGAGGGCGCCGCCCTCCAGGCCGCCCTGCTCGTAGGGGAGCTGGACGGTGACGCAGAGCTGCTGGCAGATCTGGGACTTGCCGGTGCCGAACTCGCCGTAGAACTCGGTGATGGACTGGGTCTCGACGCCGCCGCCGAGGAGGTGGTCGAGGCTCGCGCACCCCGTCGTCAGGTGGCGTATGTTGCTCCTCAGCTTCACAAGCTCGTCGCCGCGGACGAAGGTGATGGCCATCGACTTCCGGGCGGCCGCGATGACCTTCGCCGCCGTGGTCTCGCCGATGCCGGCGGTGACGAGCTCCCTGACCGCGGCCGTCGCGACGGACTCGACGGTCCTGAAGCCGATCTCCCTC
>QMXQ01000067.1 GCA_003662205.1 Candidatus Bathyarchaeota archaeon | reverse complement strand
TGGGTGCCGGTCATCTCCTGGACCTCGCTGAAGATGACGGCGCCCCCCTCGTCGATGAGCATGTCGGCGGCGACGCCCACCGCGGGGTTCGCGGCTAGGCCCGACGTCGCGTCTGAGCCCCCGCACTCGACGGCGAGGGTGAGCTCCGAGAGGGGGAAGGGCTCCCGCCTGAGCTCGGCGACCTCCTGGGCCATGCGCTGCAGGACCCGGGTCCCCTTCTCGATGGTCCTGAGGGTGCTGCCCTCCCGCTGGATGACGACGATCTCGACGGGCTTCCCCATCGGCTCGATCCCCTCGGCGAGGACCTCGGAGGTGAGAGTCTCGCAGCCCAGGCCGACGAGGAGGACGCCGGCGACGTTGGGGTTGCAGCCGACGCCGATGAGGGTGTTCGCCACCATCTCGTCGAGACCGCATCCGTGGTGCTGGGTGACGGCGACGGCCCCCTCCACCTGCTCGGCGATCCTCCTCGCGGGCTCGTAGCTGCAGTCGATGGGCGCCATCACCAGCAGGTGGTTGCGGACGCCCACCGAGCCGTCCGGCCGCTGGTAGCCGTAGAACTCAGTCATGGGCCGGCCCTCCCGTAGGCGGAGGTGGGGACCGCGGCGCTCTCAACGTTATGGGTGTGAACCCAGCCGCCGGATCTGATGTCGGTGGAGGCGACGCCTATCACCTCCCCATACTTGATCACCCTGTCACCCCTTCTGAGGTCCGCCAGGGCTATCTTGTGGCCGAAGGGGATGGCATCAAGCGCCACGGGCCTCATGACGACCTCGCCCTCGGGCGAGAGGACCTCCACCGCCTCGCCGGCCTCGACGTCGGAGGCGACGGTGGCGACGTTATCCTTCCCATCTATCAGGATTGCCTTCTTCATACGTTCCACTCCAGAGCCGTCTCGGGGATGCCCGAGGTGGCGTCGGGGAGGACGGCGACCCTGGGGCGGGGGCCGTGCTCCGCCTTGAGCACCTCCAGCACCTCCTCCCACGCCCTGAGCCAGACGGTCTGCTCGGGGAGGCCGAGCTTCATGTCAAGACTCCGCTCCTTGTAGGGGGAGTAGATGATGAGCCTCTTCCCCCGGAGCAGGGGCTTCCTCTCGGGGTTCCAGAGGCGGGCGCCCCGGTGCCTGCCGTGGCGTCCGAATATCCAGTGATTGATGTAGCCGTCGGGGGCGTTGGCGATAAGGACGATGGAGCCCTCCTCCCCCACGGAGGCGTAGGCGGGCCACAGCCCCAGCGCCGCCTCGTTCGCCCTCATGTAGGTGTTGGCGACGACGACGTCCATCCCCCTCGGCGCCTCCGTCCGGTGCCACCGCCTCGCCGCCTCGGACGCCCTCCGCTGCGTCTCGACGAAGTCGCTGGCGTAGACCGCGACGGGGTCCCGGCGGAGGTTGACGACGGTGTCGACCTTGAAGTCGAGGCCCGCCATGCGGGCCGCCTCCTCGGCGTCGAGGCGCATCTGGTTGCCGTCGTTCCTCAGGTAGCCCGTGGAGGGGTGGGGCGTCAACCCGGGGCCGAAGCCGCCGACGGCGCCGTGGTTGTGCTCGATGGTGTCGATGCCGGCGACGCCGGGCATCACCATCTTGCCGCCGCCGCTGAAGCCCATGAGACGGTGGAAGAGGACGGTGCCGACGCCGATCTTGAGGTCGCACCCCATCACCTCCGCGTTGATCCGCACCGGCGTCCCCCGGCTGGTCTCCCCCAGATCCTCGAGGTACTCGTAGGGGTTGTGGTTGTAGCACTGGTACTCGGCGACCACATCCTCCCCCAGCTTCTTGACGAAGTCGAGGCGGCCGTAGGTGCCGTGGCTGCCGCTCGCCATGATGAACCTGACGCCGTCCCGGGGCACCCCCGCCCCGTGGAGGATGTCGAGGATGGGGCCCACGTACTGGTGGGACTTCGTCGGCCGGGTCATGTCGTCGATGATGATGACCGCCTCCTCGCAGCCCTCGGCGAGTCTGCTCAGGGGCCTGGTGCCGACGGGGGTTTCGAGGGCGGACCTGATCTGCTCGGCGCCCATGCCGGGCTGGTCCTCGCAGGCCATCCTGCAGCGCCTCACGTCCCAGCCGGCGGGGAACTCCAGCGTGAGCGGCGTATCCCCGTGCCACTCGATGTTGGGGACGGCCACCTCGGTCCTCAAGCGCGCAGCCTCTCAGAATGTGAAGGTTAAGGGTCGTGGAGATACTTTAAATTTGTTCCACCCCTGTGCGGAAATGTTATTTACGGCGCGGAGAGGTGTTTGTGTGGTGTGTTCATTGTATAATGAGCGGGAGCTGTTGATGATCCCGGGGCCGACCATGGTCTCGCCCCGGGTGCTGCGGGCCCTCTCCAAGCCCGTCCTCAGCCACGTGAGCAAGGAGTTCGTCGAGGGCTTCGCCGAGGCCCTGGAGCTGCAGAAGCGGCTGTTCATGACCGAGGGGACGCCCTTCATGCTCTCGGGGAGCGGCACCCTGGGGATGGAGGCCGCCATAGCCAACCTCGTCGAGAAGGGCGACAAGGTCCTCTGCGTCGAGAACGGGTTCTTCGGCGAGAAGTGGGAGGAGATCGTCGAGGCCCACGGGGGCGTCGTCGATCGCCTCCGGTTCGAGTGGGGGGAGGCCCTCGACCTGAAGCTGGTGGAGGAGAAGCTGGAGGCGGGCGACTACAAGGCCTTCACCGTGGAGCACGTCGACACCTCCACGGGCATCGCCAACCCCATCGACAGGATCGGGGAGCTGGCGAAGGATACGGACGCCCTCTACATCGTGGACTCCGTCTGCGGCATCGGCGGCATGCCCCTGAAGATGGACGAGTGGAACATCGACCTCTGCCTCACCGGAAGCCAGAAGGCCATCGGCGCCCCGCCGGGCATCTCCCTCTTCTGCCTCAACGACCGCGCCTGGGAGGCGGTGGAAAAGAGGAAGACGCCCATAGCCGACTACTACGCCAACCTGAAGCGGTGGAAGCCCATCATGGACAACCCCAGGGGCTACTTCGCGACGCCCGCCGTCGGCATGGTCCTCGGCATGCTCGAAGCCCTCCGCCTCATCCACGAGGAGGGGCTGGAGGCCCGATGGCGGCGCCACAGAGTCTTCTCCGAAGCCTTCAGGGCTGGGCTGGAGGCCCTGGGGCTCGCGTCCTTCCCCGCGAAGGGATACGAGGCCCACACCCTCTCGGTCCCCCGAATCCCCGAGGGCGTCAGCGACCCCGACCTGCGCGGCCTGATGCGGCTCAAGTACGGGGTCATCATCGCCGGCGGCCTCGGAAAGCTGGCCGGGAAGACGGTGCGCGTCGGCCACATGGGGAACGCGACGACCAACGACATCCTCGCCACCATGGGCGCCCTGGAGATGGCCCTGATGGAACTCGGCTACGAGATGGAGCCGGGAGCCGGCGTCGGCGCCGCCGAGAAGGTCCTCGTCACCCACGGGACAGAGGCGTAGCGCCCGGACAGACCTAACAGGGCCCCGAGGGGGCCCACCCCGATTTTTCTCCTAACCGCGGCCGGGATCACGTTGTCTTCTCAGCGCGTGCACGCAGAATGAACCTTAGTAATCCACCGAAGCCTGATTCCTCAGGTCATTCTATGAAGATTGAACTCGTGATCAAGAACGGCAAGTCGCCTCTCCAAGGGGATCATCGAGGGCGGGGTTGCGATAGAAGGCGGCATGATTGTGGCGGTCGCCCAGAAGCCCTATCTCTCGGAGGCAAGCCAAGAGAGCATAGTGGTGCTCCGGCCGGGATTTGAACCCGGGATCAATGGCTCGAAAGGCCATTATGCTTGTCCGGACTACACCACCGGAGCACGCGAGACTACTAAGAGGAGGAAAAGCGCCTTTATAATCCTTGTCGGGCGCTACGCCAGCTTGAACCCCGCCGCCGCGCCGAGGAGGAAGCCGGCTATGAACGGCACCTGCGTTGAGACTATGAGCATGGGTCCGAGCCCCCGCTGGACCTCGGCCCAGGTGAAGGGGAGGAGGTTGAAGAGGGCGTCCGCCAGCTGATTCAGGATCACGAATCCGGTGTCCATGCCCAGCATGCGCGAGAACCATAGGACGTTGATGGCAAGGATCAGGACGCCGAAGATGGCGGCGATCGCCTTGTTCAGCTTGCGCGCCCCGAACCCGACCACCAGCCCGCTGATGAACCCCTGCCCGAGCAGGTAGAGGATGGGCTGCCAGAGCTCGTTGACCAACGATCCTCAAGATAATTTGGTCGGAGGCTAGAAAAGGGTTTCTGGAGAGAAGGACTGGAAGAGTTTTTTATAGGGACGCGTCGGTATTAAGGTGGAGGGCCCGTAGCTCAGCTTGGTCAGAGCAACAGGCTCATAACCTGTGGGTCGTGGGTTCAAATCCCTCCGGGCCCACCACAGAACCCATATTTTCAAGACACCTCGTTTGACGAAACCGACGGCCGCCTCTCAACGCTCAGAGCTGATCGGGGCTAGGTCTTCCATGGCACGCGCATATTCGCCTACACGAATCCGCGTCGGACCCGCTACGCCCATCTTCCGCAGCCTCTTCCCGTTCGGAATCGTCAGGCTTCAAAGCTCACCCTATCGTCGGGAAAGTTCCTCTCTAGGGCAAGGTAACTTTAATTTTAGGGCGCCATGGTTAGCTGATGGAGATCGAAGATTGTCTGACGAGGAACAATTGAAAAACATGAGAAACCTCGCGTGCGTGCTGCATAGCACCTATTTCGGCACCCTACAAGCCCTAAGAAGAGAGGAAGGGTTTCTTCTCGATCTGCGAGCTGGCGGTCAAGGGGATCGACAACATACTAATGGCGTACTTTACTTTAACTTCCTAGAGGCGGAGGAGCTCGCCGACATCTTGGAACGTCTCGACAGACATATATCAGGACCTTGAGCTGAAGCAGGAGGGGGACAGATACCTGCTCAAGATCGGGAAATGCCTGTTCGCCGGGGGCGAGGAGGGGGTCCACAAAAAGATAAAGGAGATAGACCTGCCCTGCCCCATATCCCTCTTCGTTAGCTCGTATCTCGCGAAACAGAACCCCTCCAAGCGGGTCTATGCATACCCCTCCATATACGATGAAGAGGGCACCACCACCCAAATCGACCTGGTCTTACCAGAGGAATATAAGCGGAGAATGGAAGAGCTGACGAAGATCGCGAAGATGAAACCGAAAACAGCATAGAGCCGACCTAATTTACTGGTTTCCTCACCCCGTCTGGATGAAACACAAGCCTGACGTTTTACAAATTGTAAGTTTTTGAATGGTAACAGGCGGAGAGATAAAAACATTTATAGTCTTTTTTACAAAATGTTAAGAGATGCGCGGGCATCCTGGAGGTCGGTGAGCGAAGATGAAAAGCGATACGGTGCTACAGACAAAGAGAAGTTTTGACAGTCTTCTCGTCGAGTCCCTGGAGGAAAGCCTGAAAATACTGCTGGACGATTCCGCCACGCATTCGTTCATCTCGTATCTGGAAGAGAACTGTTCCCTGAAGAAGGGGGAGATCGGCAGGAATCTGGAGTCCTTTTCCGCCGAGCTGGAGAAGTTCTTCGGTCTAGGCGCGTCTAGGATCGAGGCGCTCATCGTTGCGCTGCTATACTCCAAGCTGGGACTAAAGTACGAGGAAAAAGAGGGGTACACCTTTGGAGATTACATAAGGGACGCCCGCGCACATAGGAAGACGTATGCAGGTCTTCGGAGCGCCCCTCGAAAACTGGACCCGAAGGACCTCAGGATAATCCACTCGCTGAGGGAGGACGCGAGAAAATCCATCACGCAGCTGGCGAAGGAGACCGGCCTCTCCCGACCCACGGTGGTAAGCAGGCTGGAAAAATTGATGCAACAACGCATCCTCCACATCAGCGCGGGCATAAACATCAGGGAGCTGGGATTCCCAACGGCTTGTGTATGCCTGGAGCTGAGGGGGGACGACCTGAGGCAGAGGGTGGAAAGAGACCTATCCGGGTGCCCCCGGGTTCTCATGTTCCTGAGGACCGCTGAGAAGGCGAATGCGCTGGTCTTTCTATTTGGGGAGGATCAGAACACCCTCAGATCGACGATCGAATCCCTTCGGGACCTCGGCGCCGACCTGGTCGACGTATACCACTCGGAGCCTCCGATATCTCCGGAGTGCTTCAGCTTACGGGTCTTTCTGGAGAAGAGCGATATGACCCCCTGCGGCAGAAGATGCTCGGACTGCGTGCGCTATCAGGACGATCAGTGCGTGGGCTGCCCGGCGGTGAAAGAATACAAGGGCCCCTTTTAAGACGGGAAATGAGGGCAAACCTAAAACAAGGCGTCGTCTGCTAGAAAAGCTCGGTTTCACCAGCTTCCTGGGCTTATTGCTCCAAGAAATCTACGACCTCTCCCTCCTGGGTGAGCTTGTAGATCGTCGCTTCGCCTCTCTCCTCTTTTTCGATGCAGAAGCCGTGTATGAGGATGCTGAGATGCCATTCGAGCGTCTTCGCGTCCATACCAGTCTTCTTCTGGAGGTCTTCGATGGTCGCGTCGCCGTCTTTCAGCGCCCTGAGGATCCTCCTTCGGAGGGGGTTGTTGACGGCCCTGAGGAAGCGGCGGTGGTATTCCTTCGTCTCCTCCAGGGTGTCGCCGATGGTCTTGGAGTCCTTACGGGACAAGGTGCACCGATCATAACTTGACGGACGACCTATAAATCACGCTTGCCGCCCTACAGCTCAAGTGGCGATACGCGTTTACAGAGCAGATCAGAAAGACTTTAAACCATCCGCCGCGTTTCCTCAGTGGGACCCAAGAGAATCTTGGATCCCCGCGTCAGTTCACCGTCCATCGAGGCGAAGGTTTGAGGCATGAGCGAGAAGGAAGAGGAGAAGGTCCCCGTCGAGGAGAAGCCCGAGGAGCCGGAGGAGACGCCGCGGAAGACGAAGGCGAAGAGGTCGAGGAAGAAGGCGGCCGCGAAGCCCGAAGGGGAGAAGGCGGTCGCCAAGGGCGACTTCATTCTGGTCGAGATGACGGGGAGGGCTGAGGAGACAGGGGAGGTCTTCGACACCACCGACGAGGAGACCGCCCGAAGCGCGGGCATATACAGCGACGACAGGGTCTACGGGCCGAAGCTGGTGGTCGTCGGCGAGGGCTGGATCCTGAAGGGGCTCGACGAGCGGCTGGAGGGGTTGAAGGTCGGGGAGACGGTGGAGGTGGAGATACCGCCGGAGGAGGCCTTCGGGGAGCGGAACCCGGATAACATCAGGATGGTGCCCTACAGGATCCTGAGATCGAAGGGGATCAACCCCGCCATCGGCGCCCAGATCGAGGTCGACGGGAGGTCGGCCATCGTCCGCAGCATCGGCGCCGGCAGGGTCCAGCTCGACTACAACCACCCGCTGGCGGGGAGGAAGATCATCTACGAGGTCAAGGTCACGAAGCGGTATGAGGGGGACGAGGAGAAGATCCGGGCCCTCATCGGCAGGCGCTTCCTCGGCATCGACACCGACAAGTTCGGCGTCAAGCTGATGAAGAAGAAGGTCCGGATCCAGGTGCCCGACGAGATCTTCTTCGCCGAGAACATCCAGATAGCGAAGCGGGGCGTCGCTCTCGACATCCAGAGGTTCTTCCCCGACATCAAGACGGTTGAGTACGTCGAGGTCATCGAGAAGAAGACCTGATCTCCAGGGAGGAGCAGGGTGGATCGGGCTGAGGCGGTCGTCGTAGGCGCGGGGCCCGCCGGGCTGCTGGCGGCGCGCGAGATCGCCGAGAGAGGCGTCGAGGTCCGGGTCTTTGAGGAGCATCCGGTCGTCGGGGAGCCCAGCCACTGCGCAGGCCTCCTCAGCGCGGAGGGGCTGCGCCGGCTCGGCGTGGAGCCCTCCCCGGATTTTGTCCAGCATGAGATCACCGGGGGCAGAATATACTCGCCCGGCGGAGCGTGCATCGAGATCACCGGGAAGCGGACGCGGGCCTACGTCGTCGACAGGGCCGCCTTCGACCGCCACCTGGCTGACGTCGCCATCGGCGCGGGGGCGACGGTGGAGACGGGCAGTCGGATAAAGGAGCTGCTCCATCA
>QMXQ01000066.1 GCA_003662205.1 Candidatus Bathyarchaeota archaeon | reverse complement strand
GCGTATACCTGTAATGTTGGGGCATTACGTCTGTGAGGTTCATGCTCATAGCGTCATGGGGCATTTCCGGAGCTTGTGGTTGACCCTGCATCTGGAGCTGCTGCCCGAAGGCTGGAGCGACGTATGGCAGGTAGAGGAACATGAAGAGTGTTGATATCACCAATTTTTTGAGTGTTCCATCGCTCATGATTCCAGCTATGTGGTTTTAATCTAAAAAGGAATGTGACGGAACAGTTTGGAACGTGTGTTCCATCAACCGCCGAGCATCTGAAGGAGCCGGGCAAAAGATCGTGCGACCGTGGGTTTCGGTTTATCCAACCGCGAGATTCCCCATCAAAAGATTCAAAAGAGGACGGTTTTCCTACAAATGTCGGGGTCTTTATGCCGATTATCACGCTGCTGACGGATTATGGTCTGAAGGACTCCTACGTCGCCGAGGTGAAGGGCGTCATCCTAGGGATCGTGCCCGATGCGACCATCGTCGACATCAGCCACGACGTTGGGAACTACGACATCGAGGAGGGCGCATTCCACCTCGCCCGCAGCGTCCCCTACTTCCCGGAGGGAACTGTTCATATTGGCGTTGTCGACCCCGGCGTCGGCGGCGAGCGCAAGCCTATAATGATCCGGTCGCGGGACGCCTTTTTCGTCGGCCCTGACAACGGCCTTCTCGCCCCCGCCGCCGAGAGGCTCGGCATCGAGCAAGTCTACGAGATCACGAACCGGGAGCTGCTGCCGCCGAAGGTCTCCGACGTCTTCGACGGGCGGGACGTCTTCGGCCCGGCGGGCGCGCTCCTCGCCAAGGGCGTTGACATCGCGGAGCTGGGGACTCCGCTCTCGGGGTATGTTCGACTGCAAAACTACGAGCCCAAGGTCGCCGGGAGCCACCTGGAGGCGCGGGTGATCCATGTCGACGGCTTCGGGAACCTCGTGACGAACATAACTAGCGAGGTGCTGGAGGGGATCGGCGCCAGGGATGGCTGCGTCTTCGCCGTCACCATCCACGGCAGGGAGTACCGGGTGCCCTACGTCCGCCACTTCTCCGCCGTCCCCAAGGGAGAGCTGCTGGCGCTTGTCGCCGGCGGCGGCTACCTCGAGCTGTCCGTCAACATGGGGAACGCCCATGAGCACCTCGGCGTTGGAAGGGGCGAGAAGATGAACCTCACCCTAGTGCGGTGACGAAGGCGGCGTTAGGGTTCAAGCCTGCGCGGCTTTTTCAGGGGTTCGCGCGGCCTTCGAGCGGGCGTCCCTGAACTCCAGGATCGAGTGGACGATCTTCAGCAGGACCGTCGCGACGGCGAGGTAGGCGAAGAGGCTCAGGTCGAACACGACGGTGTTCACCCCTTCCTCCATCTCGATGGAGAAAGTCGTGACGCCCAGCCCTGCGAGGTTCCCCAGGCCGAGGACGGTGAAGGTGAAGACGAGCCAGAAGACCTTCGACACGATGGAGACGCCCAGGTGTATGGGCGAGGACTCGTCGACCAGGCCCTTCACGAGGGCTATGGCTGCCATGGCCACCCCGATGAGGGCGACCTCGTTCAGGAACGAGGTGAGGTCGAACCCTCCCTGCGAGAGGGCGGCCATGAGGTCCGGGGGCAAGTAGCTCGGCAGGATCAAGGGGATCACGGTGAAGGCGACGAGGGTGAGGACGGCGTTGAGGACGGCCCCGACTTTTCTGTTCACTCCTCTCCACCTCCCCTGATCCTCATGGTGTTCGTGAACCCCACGAGGTCCTCCAGAGTCCTTATCCTGAAGGTGATCTCGAAGAGGCCGCCGCCCTCCAGGCCCGCCTGCTGCACCTTCTCCGCCGGAATCCGAAGGATGAGGACGACCGACCGCTGCGCTCCGGCGTCGAGGTGCACCGCCGTCGAGTTCCTCGCGACGTATTCCTCATCCAGGCTGAGGACCGCCGCCTCCAGGGATAGGTCCGCGCCGATGACCCCGTCGTTCCTAAGGCCGCCCTCAAGCCTCAAGGCCAGGTTGCCGGTGGCCTCGTCCATGGTCGCGGTGTAGGTGAAGGCGTCGCCGGAGAAGGCGGAGGACATCACTGTGTAGAGGGTGTGGAAGCTCACGGCGAAAAGGATCAGCCCCGCCACCTGCAGCGCGGCGATCACGAGCCCGAGGGCCTTGGCACCCTTCAAAACATCGCCTCAGACCATATAAAGGTCAGGGCATAAAAAGCTTGATCCCCTCAGCCAGAAGGTGCGGGTAGATCCATGGAATTTGAACTCATAATTCGAATTATGATATTTCGAACGATGATCTCAAACCTGTTTGATTGACTTCTAGAACGCATAAATCAATAGTTAAGATTCATCTTTGAAATATCTTAATGATGTTATCGGCTATGATTCTAGCGGTTTCTTCTGGGCGTTCCAAAGCTTCTTCAGCGTAGAGTTCCTCGTATCTTGCGAGACCATCGTCGTCACAGTACAGGCGGAAATAATAAGGACGTTTGTCTCCTATCCTTGAGACAGAGAACTTATACATGTTTTTCTCTACTTCATTTTCTTCTTCCCATACTTTTCCTATCCATTCTACATTTACATCAAGGAGAACCTCTTCTATCTTCGACTTGACAATAGGAAATATTACTTCCTCAAAAAAACTCATTGGTTCGTAAAAGTGGTCGCGCATCTCATGAACGATGAGCCCATGCTTCTCTATGAATTCCGGAGTCAATGCATTATACCAACATACAATAACTGTGACCCCTCGTTCAATGTAGTCAAGAAGTCGAGAATCAGCTTCTTGAGCAACTTCTTTTGCGTCAGCGAGAACCTTCTTACCCGTTTCAAGATTTCTAAGGATCCAATCTGGAAACTCAGGTTTCACTGTAGCATGAGATTTGATAATTCTGTAGGGATAGATTCCTTCATTTAATAGAATTGCAAACAATTCTCTGACAGCAACTTCGTCTCTGACAGCGAAGTAAACTTTTCGCTTCATCACTTTCATGAAACCATTATTCCGCCTTAGGACCCGTTGCTGGGGCCTCTTTTAGACGGTTGATCCTATCAATTAACAGGGGGTGCTGTAAACCTATATAAAACTGAACTTTTGGTGGGCCCGATGAGATTTGAACTCATGATCTTTCGGTTGTCAGCCGAACGCTTTAACCAAGCTAAGCCACGGGCCCGCCTTCCAAACCCTTTGATGCAACATCCCTATTAAATATTTAACTCCCTTACAGAGGGGGAGAACGTTGATCCCGCTCACCCTCCACTTCCTCGGCACCGGCGGGGGCCGCTTCGTCATGGTCACCCAGCGCCGCCGCACCGCCGGCATCCGCCTCGTCCACGGCGACACCCAGGTCCACATCGACCCCGGGCCCGGCGCCCTCGTCTTCTCCAACTGGGCGGGGCTCAGCCCCCAGCGGCTCGACGCCGTCGTCGTCTCCCACTGCCACCCCGACCACTACTGCGACGCCGAGGTCTTCGTCGAGGCCATGAGCCGCGGCACCACGAGGAGGCGGGGCGTACTCGCCGCCCCGAGGAGCGTCCTCCACGGCAGCGGAGGCATCGGCCCAAGCGTCTCAGCCTACCACCAGCATCTCGTCGAGCGCATCGAGCTCCTCAGCCCAGGCGCCCTCTTCGAGGCGGGGGAGCTGAGGCTCACGGCTGTCAAGGCGAACCACAGCGATCCTGACACCGTCGGCCTCAGGATCGACGCCCCCGGCCTCGGCGCCGTCGGCTACACCTCGGATACAGGATACTTCCCAAACCTCGGCGACCTCTACAGCGGCGTCAGGCTCCTCATCCTCTGCACCATGAGGCCGAGAGGAGCGCCCCTCCACCTCCACCTATCGACGGACGAGGCGCTGGAGATCGTGGAGCAGGCGAGGCCAGGATGCGTCGCCCTCACCCACTTCGGGATGAGGATGCTCAACGCCGGCCCCGACGCCGAGGCAGCGTTCCTAGAAGACGAGACGGGGGTTCCGGCCGTCGCGGCAAGGGACGGGATGCGGATCACCCTCGGCGAGCACGTGGAGGTCTCAGGCCCAAGGAAGAAGGACAAAACTAGGATCATCGAGGCCTGAGGCGGAGCCTTCGACGATAAAGCTTTTATGAGGATCGCCCACTTTCGTACTCGATCGAGCTGTTTGAGGGGCTGAAAATGGGGTATCGCTTTGTCCATCCCCCGGAGGGGGGGAGCTGAGGGAGTCCTCGACTTATTCTCAGGCATCGGCCCCCAAACAGGCGCGGACAAGATTATAAGCCCATCCGATACCATCTATCAGAATCGCCGTCGATCCATCTGTCCGCGAGGCTGTGAACGGAGGAGAGCGAAGGGTTATGAAGCGTCTGCCTAGGAAGATCGACTTCCTCCGGGTGGAGGAGAAGTGGGAGAGGCTCTGGGAGGAGCGGGGCACCTACCACTACGACTGGGACGACGAGACTCGCCCCAGGTACTCGATTGACACGCCGCCGCCGTATCCGAGCGGCGATTTCCACATGGGGAACGTCCTCAACTGGACCTACTTCGACATGGTCGCCCGCTACAAGCGGATGCGGGGCTACAACGTCCACTTCCCCCAGGGGTGGGACTGCCACGGGCTGCCGACGGAGGTCGCCGTCGAGAAGGCGTACAAGATCAGGCGGTCCGACCTGCCGCCGGACGAGTTCCGGAAGCTCTGCGAGGAGTGGATCGAGCAGTACATCGCCATCATGAAGCGGGCGGTCATCCGCCTCGGCTGCAGCGTCGACTGGAGCCTGGAGTACAGGACCATGGAGCCAAGCTACATGCGGAAGGTCCAGCTCAGCTTCCTCATGCTCTACGAGAAGGGGATGATCTACAAGGGGGAGCACCCGATAAACTGGTGCCCCCGCTGCGAGACGGCCATCGCCGACGCCGAGGTGGAGAGGGAGCGCCGGATGGGCCGCCTGTACACCATCGCCTTCGGCCTTCCGGACGGCGAGCTTCTCATCGCGACGACCCGCCCCGAGTACCTGCCGGCGTGCGTCGCCATCGGCGTCCACCCCGAGGACGAGCGCCACCGCCACCTGATAGGCGGGGAGGTGACGGTGCCGCTGACGGGGCGGAGGGTGCCCATCATCTCCGACGACGCAGTGGACCCCGAGTTCGGCACCGGCGTCATGATGATCTGCACCTACGGCGACAAGGCGGACGTCGTCGCGGTGGTCCGGTACAAGCTCCCCGTCGTCAAGCTGGTGGACGGGAAGGGGAGGATGACTGAGGCGGCGGGCAGATACCGGGGTATGGGCGTCGAGGAGGCGAGGGAGACCATCGTCGCCGACCTGGATCGGGCGGGGCTGCTGCGGAAGACGGAGAATCTGGAGCAGGACGTGGGCGTCTGCTGGAGGTGCGATACCCCCATCGAGGTCATCTCCACCGAGCAGTGGTTCATGAGGACCCAGGCCCTCACGGAGGAGGTGGTGAGGACGGCGAAGGAGATCACCTGGTACCCCGACTGGATGCGCTACAGGCTCATCGACTGGGCCCAGTCGCTGGACTGGGACTGGGTGCTCAGCAGGCAGAGGGTCTTCGCCACCCCCATCCCCGCATGGTACTGCAAGCGGTGCGGCGCCATCCGCATGGCGACCCCCGAGGAGCTCCCCGTCGACCCGAAGACGACGCCGCCCAGGGGCGCCTGCCCCCGCTGTGGCTCGACGGAGTTCAGGCCCGAGACCGACGTCCTCGACACCTGGTTCGACTCTTCGCTGACCTGCGCCATCCACGCCGGCTGGCCCGAGAGGGAGGACTGGCGTCGGCTGTTCCCCGCCTCCCTCCAGCCCAACGGGCAGGATATCATCAGAACCTGGGCGTACTACCTGATGGTGAGGCACCTCGCCCTCTTCGGCGAGACCGCGTACCGGGCGGCGCTCATCAACGGCATGGTGCTGGGGAGCGACGGCAGGAAGATGAGCAAGTCCCTCGGCAACTTCGTGGCCACCCCCGAGGTCTTCAGCAAGTACGGCGCCGACGCCGCGCGGCAGTGGGCGGCGGCCGGCGGCAGCACCGGCACCGATATCCCCTTCAGGTGGAACGACGTCGAGTACGGCTGGAGGTTCATGCGGAAGCTCTGGAACGCCTGCAGGTTCGCGAGCATCCAGCTGGAGGACTTCAACCCCGAGACCGAGGCCGAGCCCGAGCTGCTGGACCGCTGGATACTGAGCCGGCTGGAGCGGGTGGTGAAGGCCGCCACGGACGCTTTCGAGGAGTGCCAGTTCATGAACGCCGTGGAGACGGTCCGGAACTTCGTCTGGCACGTCTTCTGCGACCACTACCTGGAGGCGGTGAAGCACAGGCTCTACGGCGAGAGCGAGAGCAGGGCGGCGGCCCAGCGAACCCTCTACTACGCCGTGAGGCGGATACTCCAGCTGCTGGCGCCCGTGATGCCCCACCTAACGGAGGAGATCTACAGCCTGATGTACGCGGAGGACGAAGCCGACAGCATCCACCTGAGCCGGTGGCCCGAGGCGGACGAATCCTTCATCGACGGGGAGGCCGAGAGGAGGGGGGACCTCATCGTCGCGGTCATCAGGGACATCCGCAGGGAGAAGAACAGGCAGGGGATCCCGCTGAACACCCCCCTCGAGGCGCTCACCCTCTACGCAGAGGACACGGAAGCGATGAAGACCCTGGAGCTGGGCCGGGTCGACATCTCCGCGACGGTGAAGGCGGAGAAGATCGAGATCGTCAGGGGCGTAGGCGGAGACTACGAGGTGGAGGGATATCCGAAAGTATTTTTCTCTTTCTCTTGAGCAAGGTCAAGCTAAAAAAGAATTAACGTCGATTTCGAAGGGCGACGCTGTTATTGCCTTTAACTAGGAATATCTGCGCCAGAAACCAACATAGAAAAATGAATGTAACAAAATACCCAATTGCATATAATCCCTTTCCAAGGATTATCTTACCTGTTACCCGTCCAATATCAAGATAGTCATTACCTGAAGCTGCTGGAGCCAGTATTATCCAAATAAACGGAAGATCCCATAATTTTGAGTCTCTCCTTCGGAGATAAACGAAGAATAATACAGCAGGGATGAAAGTTATTAAAAATCCCGCTATTTTGAATAGAACCAATGTTGATAAGGAAGAGAAAGAATACTCATTTACAACGGTGCATCCCATTGCTATCATATCACCTTTAATATGCGGAAATAACTCAACTCCTAGAATTTCAGCGTTATCTGCGTTAGCAACGATCCAATGTCCAAACTCGTGAACAGGAGAGTATAAAATAAACATGAGGAGCATCAAAAGAAGCTTGTTAAAATCCATTTGTATTGCCTCGAGTGTGCACTCCTAAATCACGATAGCTTGTAACAATCTTCTCTAGTGGAACTGGCGGTACTTGAGGATGGCGGCGATGCCGCCGAAGGACTTGAGGAGCATCTCCCCCTCCTCCGTCAGGGTCGAGATCATCTCGACGTCGGCGCCGGCCTCGTCAGCCATCTTCACCAGCGCCTCGATGAGGTCCTCCTTCTCCACGAGCTCGTAGGTGCCGTTGCCGCAGCTGGAGCACCTCATCTCTCCGAGGCCCTCCTCGAAGGCCTCCAGCTCGTCGAGGTCGACGATGCGGGTCTCCTTGTGACTGCAGTCCCTGCATCGGAGCTTCACGCGGGCGCGTCTGACGCCCTCTGAGAGGAGGAGGGTCCTGACGTTGACGTTCTTCAGCGCCTGGATGACCTCCCGCTCGCCGTAGGTGGCCAGCCCGGTGTCGTGGCCGACGTGGCGGAGGAAGTCCTGCACGATCTTCCGCTCCTCGTAGAAGCGGACGTGGCGGAGGAAGTCCTTCGACTTCTCCACGACCTCCTTGACGCCCTCGACGCCGGTGTAGGCGGTGTCGACGACGGTCAGGATCTTGTCCTTGAGCTCGTAGTGGATGTGCTTCCCCTTGACGAAGTCCGCCTTCGTCGGGCCCGGGCCGCCGACGATGATCCCCTTCAGGTTGGGAACGTTGAGGAAGATCTCGGTCATGTGCCTGCCGACCCGGGTGAAGTATTCGTTGAGGTGCATCTCCCTGAGCCGCTCGAAGCGGCGGCTGCTCT
>QMXQ01000065.1 GCA_003662205.1 Candidatus Bathyarchaeota archaeon | reverse complement strand
GATCGGCGGCAGGGAGCAGCTCGCCATCGAGGCCTTCAGCGACGCCCTTGAGGTGGTGCCGAAGACCCTCGCGGAGAACGCCGGCCATGACGTCCTCGACACCATGGTGGCGCTGAAGGCGGCCCACGAGAAGGAGAACGGCCAGTTCATGGGTGTCGACATATACACCGGCGATATCGTCGACATGCGGGAGAAGGGCGTCCTCGACCCGACGAAGGTGAAGGAGCAGGCCATCAAGACGGCGACGGAGCTCGCGTCTATGGTGCTCCGGATCGACGACGTCATCGCAGCGACGAAGCCGAAGGAAGAAGAAGAGGAGAAGGAGAAAGGCGAGGAGAAAGAAGAGGAGGAGTTCTAAGCCCTATTCTCCACCAGCCGCAGCACCTCTCGAACCTAACCCCCTCTTTCTCTAATCACAACCTGCTTAGAGCTTTGGAAATTGGAAGCCTTGAGTTACCACTAAAAGCTGCTAACGGCGGCGCGATTCAGCGTCCTCCGATCTGAACCCATGGTTGCAACCTTCAGTCCTCTACCTCCGCATAAGGGGGCAAGTGTGGAACCCGAGATTAGAGGACGAAGGGATTTTCATCCGAAAAGAGCGGAATTTGAATAAAAGGACGGTCTAGAGCCCCTCACCGGTCTGCGCTGCGAATGGTCCCACCATCTTGGCGGCAGTCACCTCCTCCGCCGGCTGGTTCATGTGTCCCCTCTCGCACTCCTCCGCGTCCTCTATGCTGAGGTACGGCGTGCCGCAGACCTTGCAGTAGTGGAGGGGTATGGAGCCGCAGCCGCAGATGAACCGCCTTTTACTGACCACCATCGAATAGTGACTACTACTAACTAGTAGATAAATTTTATGTATCCCGGTCGCCCAGGTTGAAGGGCTTCCCCCTCTCCAGCACGGACGCGGGCACCCGATCCCGCCACCGCTCCAGCCAGGCGAGGTCGCGCTCCTCCTCGCGGAGGTCGTCGGGCAGCAGCTCGGGTATGGTCTCGACGGCGCTCCCCACCGGGTACCAGCGGCCGCACTCGGGGCAGACCAGGAGCCCGGCGTCCACCTCCACGAGGTTCAGGAAGCGGTAGAGCCTGTCCAGGTCGTCGGGGAACTCCCGGAGCAGCTCGTCCTCCGATCGGTCCAGCACCTGCTCTAGGCGCCCCACGGCTTCGACGGCCTCGGCCAGCAGCCCCGCCGAGTCCCTGGAGCCCGTCACGTCCTCGATGGCCCGCACCGCGGCCGGGCTTATGGTCCCGTCCAGTAGCTGCTTCGCCAGGTGCCTGTAGCTCTTCCTGAAGTAGTGCGAGGGCGTCCCGGCCTCCGACGCGATCTTGTGCATCTCCTCCTCGGAGGTCTCCCAGCTGAAGAATCGCGCTTCCAGCGGGTGGTGCTTGTCGATGGGGCAAGCCAGAATGTTCAGCAGCCAGGGCTTCAAGGCAGCTCGATCCTAGAGGGGAAATCGGGGCATAAAAGCCTTCAGCCGCGCCGCCTCTTGAAGAGTCTGAACCTCTTGAGGCGGGGCCATCCCGTCTTCGCCCACCTCAGCATCTCCGGGTGGGCCTTCAGCCAGCGGAGCATGTGGAAGAAGCTCTTCCCCCACCGCTCCGTCCGGTCCGGGATGGGCTCGTACCCGAGGTTCCGTATCTCGTTCAGGTACGCCAGCTCCACGAGCCTCTGGGCCTCTCCCTCAACCTTCACCCGGGCCACCCGGTCCTTCCCCAGCCTCTCCTCCAGGGCGGCGGCGGCCTCGTCGAGGATGTCGCCGCGGCACAGCTGCACCTGCTCCCCCTCCTCCAGCCCGAGCCTGTCCACGAGCTCCAGGGCGATCCGCCTCGCCTCTGACAGGTACTCCTTACGGGCGAACCGGGGGCGCTGGAAGTACTTGATGTCGATGACGTCGTAGATGAACTCGCCCGTCTCGGGGCGGTACGCGCCGATGACGGCGCCGAAGAGGAGGTCGCCGTAGCCGGCGTCGTCGATGACGATGGTCACGTGGAGGTCCCCGGGCGGTCTCAGCCTTTCAGCCGCTTCACGATCTCCTGGGCCTTGTCGAACCGGATCTCGCCGGACTCGACGAGGGCCTCGACGGCCCTGTCGATGAGGTCGCCCTCGGCGCCGGCCATCACCACCAGGTTCCGCGCGTGGAGCCGCATGTGGCCGTGCTGGATTCCCTCCTGCGCCAGGGCCCTCAGCGCCCCCAGGTTCTGCGCGAGGCCGACGGCTGCCATCACCTCCGCGAGCTCCCTCGCCGTCGAGACGCCCATTATCTTCAGCGCCAGCCGGGCCATGGGGTGGGTCCGGGTCGCGCCGCCCACGAGGCCCACCGCCATCGGCATCTCCAGAACCCCGACGAGATCCCCGTCCTCGTTCTTCGACCACCTGCTCAGGGCGCGGTAGCGGCCGTCCCGGGCGGCGTAGGCGTGGGCCCCGGCCTCCAGGGCCCTGTGGTCCTGTGCCGTCGCGAGGGCCACCGCTATCACGCCGTTCATGATCCCCTTGTTGTGGGTCGCCGCCCGGTAGGGGTCGGCGTCGGCGAAGGCCCACGCCGCGACGATGTCGTCCACCGCCTGCTCCCCGCCGAGGGCCTCCTTCCTGACGACGGTCTCGGCCCGGACGAGGCGGTGGTCGGCCAGGTTCGAGATGATGCGGAGGAGGACGCGGCCGCCCGTCAGCTCCTCGACGGTGGGGGCCAGGGCCTCGCACATGGTGTTGACGGCGTTCGCCCCCATTGCGTCCCTGCAGTCGACCAGCAGGTGGACGATGAGCATAGGCCCCACCTCGGAGTCGATGACCCTGAGCTCCAGGTCGCGGGCGCCGCCGCCGAACCGGACCAGAACGGGGTCCTGCTGGTCCGCCAGTTCGAGGAGCCGGGGCTTCGCCTCCGTGAGGGCGCGCTTGGCGGCCTCTATGTCGGGCACATCGAGGACCTGGATCTGGCCGATCATCACGGGGTCGCTGCTGCTGACCCTGATGCCCTTGCCCTCCCTCATCAGCCTGGCCATGTTGCTCGCCGCCGCCACCACCGACGGCTCCTCCAGCACCATGGGGACGAGGTAGTCCCGGCCGTTGATGCGGAAGTTGACCGCGACGCTGAAGGGGTAGGCCATGGTCCCCAGGACGTTCTCTATCATCCTGTCGGCCGCCTCCAGGCTGAGGCCGCCCCCTGACCCGAGGAGCGCGACCTCCTCCTCCGTGAGCCCCGCGTAGTCCGCCACCAGCCTGACCCGCTCCTCCATCGCCTTCCTGTAGAACCCAGATATACGGCTCGAGCGCCGCTCAGAAGCCAAACTAGAAGCCCCCTGGTTTGGTCTCTACGAGGTAGGCGATTTTATATAACGATTACGGTATCATCCGCGGGGACGCCGAGGAGCATGCCAAAAGCTAAATTCAAGGAGCGCGTCGGATACTGAGATTCAGGAGCTGGCCCGATGGTTGACAAACGTCTGCGGCTTGTGAGCGTCGGCGGGACCTTCGACGCCCTCCACAAGGGGCACTGGTTCCTGCTGGAGGAGGCCTTCAAGGTCGCGGACAGGGTCATCATCGGCCTCACCACCGACGAGTTCGCCAGGGAGCTCCACAAGCCCCACCACATCGACTGCTACGAGAAGCGGCTCGCGGACCTGAAGAGGTTCCTCGCCGAGCGGGGGCTCCTCCACAGGGCGGAGATCATCCCCCTGGCCGACCCCTACGGCCCGACCATCGACAGCTCGGAGATCGAGGGGATCGTCGTCAGCGAGGAGACGGAGCCCCGGGCGGAGGAGATCAACAGGCTGAGGGTGGCGAAGGGGCGGAGGCCCCTCCTCATCTTCTGCATCAAGATGGTCCTCGCCGAGGACGGGCGGCCCATCTCCAGCACCCGGATCCGCAGGCAGGAGGTCGACAGGTACGGCAGGCTCATCGGCTGACCCTGGACGGATGGACGATGGAGCCCATAGAACGCTACCTGAACCAGGCCGGAGAGCATGAGCTCAGGATCATCGGGTTTCTGAAGGAGCTCATAAGGACGCCCAGCCTCTCGGGCGACGAGGGGCGGGTCGCGGAGCTCATCGCGAGGGAGATGGAGGCCCTCGGCTACGAGGTCGAGGTCGACGGGATGGGGAGCGTCCTGGGCCGACGCGGGGGCAGCGGCGGCAGGGTCGTCCTCTTCGACGGCCACATGGACCACATCGACGCCGGCGCCCGGGAGGGGTGGAGCCACGACCCCTACGCCGCGGAGGTGGTGGACGGCGTCCTCTACGGCCGCGGCGCCGTCGACATGAAGGGCGCCCTCGCGGCCATGATCTACGGCTGCGCCCTCCCTCAGACCCGGGGCGAGGTGGTCGTCGCCTGCGTCGTCCACGAGGAGACCAACGAGGGCGTCGCCACCCGGAAGCTCATCGAGGAGAGGGGGCTGAGGCCGGACGTCTGCGTCCTCGGGGAGCCGACCGACCTCGCCCTCAGCGTGGGGCAGCGGGGCAGGTGCGTCTTCAAGATCACCACGCGCGGCGCCACCAGCCACGCGAGCATGCCGGAGCTCGGCAGGAGCGCCCTCTACGAGATGACCCCCATCATCGACCGCATCAAGGAGGCGAGCCGGAGCCTCCCGAGCCACCCCTTCCTCGGCGCGGGCTCCATGGCCGTCACCGCCATCACCTGCAAGCCCGGCGCCGGCCCCATCATCCCCGACCTCTGCGAGATCCTCATCGACAGGAGGCTGGTCCCCCAGGAGACCCTGAGCGGCGTCCTGGAGGAGCTGAGGGCGCTGGCGCCCGAGGCGGATGTCGAGCTGGTGGAGGACGAGCTCACCTGCTACACCGGATACCGCACGAGGGCGGCGCAGTACTTCCCCGGCTGGATCACCGACCAGGGGCACTGGGCGGTGGAGGAGGGGCTGAGGGCGCTGGAGGAGGCGCTTGGCAGGAGGCCCGAGGTCATCAGGTGGAGGTTCAGCACCGACGGCGTCGCCACCGCCGGCGCCCTGGGCATCCCCACGGTGGGCTTCGGCCCCGGAGACCCCTCCCTGGCGCACCAGCCCGACGAGCGCATAACTCTGTCGGATGTGGCCGCCGCGGCCCGCGGGTACTGCGCCCTCGCCTACCGGCTGGCCTCGGGCTAAGGGCTACTGACTCCTGCCCCGGGCGGCGATCCGCCAGACCGCCTCGAGGCGGCCGTCCCTGACGCAGTGGAAGTGGTCGTAGAGGTTGGTGTTGGTGCAGCAGTGGGTGACGATGAGCTCGATCTTGTCGCCGGGCCTCAGTTTCACGTCCGGGTCGACTTTCAGCCTGCCGTGCTCCTCCGAGGCGCGTTCATATGTGACCCCCTCCAGCCCCTTCACGGGAGGGAGGCCGAACTCCGTGGTTATTGCCTTCAGCCCGGCGTCGCAGACGGCCACCCCGGGCCGGGGGCGGCTGACGACCGTGCTGAGAACGGTGAGGGCGCAGCCGAAATCCTCCAACCCCTCCACCCTGCTGTACTTGGTGTCCATGAAGACGTAGGAGCCCGCCTCGACCTCCGTGACCCCTGGGTACCTGCCCGTTATCATGTGGGTCCCCGTGCCGCCCGCGCTCACGATCTCGACGGCGAAGCCGGCGTCCTCCAGGAGGTCCCGGGTGGAGACGAGCTTCTCCATCGCCTCGTGCGTCTTCAGGCGCCTCTCCTCGATGTCGATGATGTTCTGGCAGAACCCCTCGTAGCCGAGCAGCCCCTTGAAGTTGAGGCTGCCGTGTTCGGCGATCCTCCGGGCCAGGTCCAGGGTGGGTCTGCCGGGGTCGGTGCCGCACCTGTTGTTGCCCACCTCGACCTCGATGACGACGTTGAGCCTCACCCCCTTCGCCCTCGCCGCCTCGGCCAGGTGCCTCACGTTGCCGGGGCTGTCGACGGCGACGATGACGTCGCTGTGCCTCGCCAGGTTGACGAGGCGCGTCACCTTCGGCTCGCCCACGACCTCGTTGGCGACGAGCATGTCCCTGATGCCCGCTTCGACCATCGTCTCCGCCTCCCCCAGCTTGGCGCAAGTGACGCCCCTCGCCCCGGCGGCGATCTGCTTATGGGCGATGATGGGGCACTTGTGGGTCTTCGCGTGGGGCCTGAGGCTGGCGGGGACGGATCGGAAGAAGCGCGCCATCGTCTCGATATTCCTCTCCATCACGTCCAGGTCGATGAGGAGGGCGGGCGTGTCTATCTCGCCCACCTCGACGCCCAACCTGACCATAAGCCATCCAGTAACCGTATGCCCCCATGCTTAATAGGCTTCACGAGCCGGCCACATTCACCCATCCCTCCGCCCCAACGAGGTTGGGAACAGTTTTATTCCCCGGGTTCCGCGCTCAACCCGGGATGCATGTGAGGCCTCGGGCGGCTGCGGTGCTCCCCCTCCACCACGGCAGGGCGCCGAGATGGCTGTTCCGCAGGATGGTGAAGCTGGCGGAGTGCATAGTCGAGATCATCATCGGCGAGTACGGCGTCCGCGGCCTCCTCGATCGCCTCTCCGACCCCTGGTTCTTCCAGTCGCTGAGCTGCGTCCTCGGCTACGACTGGCACTCCAGCGGGACGACGACGGTAACCTGCGGCGCGCTGAAGGAGGCCATAGACCCCGACGAGCTCGGGGTGGCCGTGACCGGCGGGAAGGGGAGGGCCTCGAACCGGGCGCCCGCGGAGATCGAGGAGCGGGGCGTCGGCTTCGGGCTGAGCAGCGGGCGTATCGAGGAGCTGAGGTACGCGAGCAGGATGGCGGCGAAGGTGGACAACAGCCTCGTGCAGGACGGCTACAGCCTCTACCACCACACCTTCATCTTCGACGAGCGGGGCGACTGGATCGTCATCCAGCAGGGGATCAACGAGGGGGAGAGGAACGCCCGCCGCTACCACTGGCCCCCCGAGCACCGGAGCCTCATCGAGGAGCCCCAGGGCGCCATCCTCTGCGACAGCCGCCTCCCAGCCGTCCTCGACATGACCTCCCACCTCAGCGAGGAGAACAGAAGGGCGTGCCTCGACCTCGCTCGGGAGAACCCCCGCCGCCTGAAACGCCTCTTCGTGAAGGCGGCGCCCCCGAATCAGAGCACCCTCGACAGATGGACGGGAAAAGAAGCGTCCCAAGAAATCCTGGTGATGCCCTCAAGGATCAACTGGAGGACCCTGAGGAAGGCCTACGAGTTCCAGCCGGAGAGCTACGAGGAGCTCGTCTCCCTCCCCGGGGTCGGGCCCTCGACGGTCCGAGGCCTAGCCCTCGTCGCGGAGCTCATCTACGGGGAGAGGCCGAGCTGGCGCGACCCCGTCCGCTTCAGCTTCGCCTTCGGGGGCAAGGACGGCGTCCCCTTCCCCGTCGACAGGCGGGCCATGGACGAGGCCGTCGACATCCTTAGAACCGGCATCTCCGCAGCTGCCGTCAGACGGGAGGAGAAGATGAGGGCGCTGCAGCGGCTTCGGAGATGCGTCCCTCCCATCCCCGAGGCGAGGTTCACCGCTCCAGGGCTGCGGCGATGACCCGGGTGAAGTCCTCGGGGGAGGCGCCCGTGATGACGGTGCCGCGCTCCCTGAAGAAGGCGTGGATGATCTCCCGCACCGCCTCGGGGTCGGCGGGCGCGCCGAGGAGCCGGGCCTCAAGCTCTTCGAGGTCCGTCTCGGGGATCATGAAGAAGTCGCCTGTCACCTGGATGAAGCTGATCTTTCCCGCCTCGGCCTCCGCCTTCGCCCTGAGGAGCTTGCCGCCGGGAACTTTGAGCTCTGATCGTCCCATTCTCTCTACCTCCTGTGGATGTTAGTGCCTCGTGTCCACCGTCTTTAAGTCGAGCCGACGCCTGGACACGCAGCCATTTCCAAACCGTCAATATCTGGCTCAAACTTTTAAAGTGAACGTCGTGCTCCGGCGCCTAGCTGTTCGTAGCGCGCCTTAACCTCTTCCATGCGGCCGCAGGAGAACCGTCCCTCGGGGCAGTAGCCGAGCTGATAGCAGTAGGGGCCGGCCCCTCTGAACAGCTCCGGCTCGACGGCCCGGACCTGGGTGAGCATGATATCCGCCAGCGCCCTGATCTCCCACTGGGCGCGGTTGCAGCACCTCAGACCGAAGAAGTGGAGGAGGGCGCGCCCAGTGGGAGATCAGGGCGCTGG
>QMXQ01000064.1 GCA_003662205.1 Candidatus Bathyarchaeota archaeon | reverse complement strand
GGTGAACGCGACGGGGTCCTTGGAGAGTTCGATGGCCTCCATGGTGGAGCGGTCGCCGACGTGGCTGAGGTCGATGAGGACGCCGCGGCGGTTCATCGCCTCGATGAGGGCGACGCCGAAGTTGCTGAGGCCCGCGTCGGTCCGCTCGCTGCAGCCGTCGGCGGCCTCGTTCCGGTCGCTGTAGCTGATCTGGATGATGCGGACGCCCCAGTCCCACGCCACATCCAGGAAGCGGGTGTTCCCCTCTAGGAAGCTGCTGTTCTGGGGGCCGAAGATGACGCCGTGCTTCCCCTCCCTCTTCGCCCTCTCGATGTCGGATGCCTTCCGCACCAGCAGGGCCTTCTCCCCGTGCTTCTCGATCCAGTCGTGGTACTCGGAGAGCTCCCTCATCGCCTCGCTCAGAGTCCGCTGCATACAGACGGTGGCGTTGGTCGCCGTGACGCCTCCCCGGAGGATGTCGTCGATCCAGATGTCCTCGCCCACGTAGTGGATGAACGGGACGATGCTGGCGTCGATGACGATGGACGCCCGGTGGAGGGCTAGGGCGTGCTCCTCCTCATCCTTGCTCAGTTTAAGGTAGCTCCTCAATTCGATCGGATATACCGGGACCCACAACCTTAAGAATCGTCCGGATATTCCCGCTTCAGCCCTTCAATAGGGTTAAGACATTAATAGCTCCTCCACGTAGATGGGATACCATGTCGGAGAAGTTGTCGGACTTCCTGGAGAACGGAAAGGACTGGGGCAAGCTCAAGACCACCGTCCCCGGCGTGTTCGTCCTCAAACTCCCGCCCTACAAGTCCTCCCCGGGACGCCTCGCCGTCGAGATCAACCCTGTGGACGCCTCGGGGAACCCGACCAAGAGGCGGGGGCTGATAATCCGATCCATCGAGGAGTGCCGAACCTTCAGGGAGCTGCTGGGGAACGAGAAGGTGGAGAACCTGCTCGAGATGTTGGAGGAAGTGAACCCCCAAACCCCCGGCAGGGGAAAGCGGAGCGAAGAGATAATAGAGATCTAAACGGCTCACCTCGAATATCCGGGGGTTCTCACCCAAAAGCTCATCTCCCCAGTCGGCTATATTCAGCCGGTGCTCTGCTTGAAGGAGCTTAGAGAGCTCTTCCTCAGGCTCGTCGGCGTAGGCGCGCCCTCCGGGTTCGAGGAGCCCGTCATGCGGGTCTTGAAGTCGGAGCTGGAGCCCCTGGTCGATGAGGTCCACGACACCCCCAGGGGCAACGTGGTCGGGGTTCAGAGGGGGTCCGACCCCGAGGCGCCGTCCGTCGCGCTGGTCGCCCACATGGACCAGATCGGCTTCATCGTCACCAACATCGACGGGAGGGGCTTCATACGGTTCAGGAAGCTGGGCGGCCCGGTTACCAGGGCCATCCAGGGGCAGCAGATGCGGCTGCTCACCGGGAGGGGCCCTGTCGTGGGCGTCGTCGGCATCAAGCCGGGCCACATCACGCGGCCCGAGGAGGCGAACAGGGTTCCGCCCATCGAGGAGATGTACATCGACATCGGCGCCCGGAGCCGGGAGGAGGCGGAGAAGCGGGGGATCACCATAGGGACGCCCATCGTCTACAACGCGGCGCCGGTGGAGCTGGCGAACGACCTCATCGCCAGCCCGGCCGTGGACGATAGAGCGGGGCTGACGGCCCTCATCGCCGTCGCGAAGACGCTGAGGGAGGCGCCGGTCCCGGCGACCGTGTACTACGTCGGCTCCGTCGAGGAGGAGATAGGGCTCAGGGGGGCGGAGGTCGCCCTCTACGACCTGGACGTGGACATGGCCGTGGCCGTCGACACCTTCCCCGCGGGGTGGCAGCCCGACGTGGTGATGAGGGACCTCTACTACGAGGTCGGCAGGGGCCCGGCGGTCCACATCGGGGAGATCGCCCAGGGGCGTGTGCGCCTCGGCCATCAGAGGGTGAGGCAGTGGCTGATGGAGGCCGCCGACGAGGAGGGCATCCCCTATCAGGCGGGGCTCATGCACGGGGGCACCGACGCCATGTCCCTCATGCAGACGAGGGCTGGGATCCCCGCGTGCACCCTCGGCATCCCCAGGCTCTACTCCCACAGCCCCGTTGAGACCTTCGACCTGAAGGACCTCCACCGCCTGGTGCGGATCCTCGTGGCGGCGATAAGGAGGCTGGACGCGGGCTTCAGCCTGCGCAGGATCTAACCCGCGGTGACCCCGAACCCACGGAGCGATCCGTTTCAACCCCGGGAGCAGGCGATCCGGAGGGCGACTCGACGGGGCCGCTCCGATTTATCTTTTATATTCTGTCGCCCAAAATGGATATGGTCGTCCCCATTGGTCTCGTGGAGGGAAGCGTTCAAGGGCGCGCTGATGACGCTGCTCTGGTCGATAGCCTGGATCATGGCGGGCTTGGGGGTGATAGTGGGGGCGGGCTTGTTCGGCGGCTTGAAGCTGGTGGAGGGCCCCCTGGGCGCGAAGGTCCCGCAGCCGAGGCCTGAGGTCATGATCCCGGCGGCGGCCGTCGGCATCTTCATCATATCCGTCGGCTGGATGGCAACCTTCTACAAGATCCTATCCGAGACGGTGATGGAAGGGGGCCAGGGACTCCCCGACGCGAGGACGCAGCCCGGGCTCATCTGCCCGTTATGCGGGGCGGAGAACCAGCCGGGGGCGAAGTTCTGCAGGAACTGCGGCGCCGCCATGAAATAGTCCTCCCCTTTCCGGTGCAAGGAGGGTTATCCGACAGGAGCACCTCTGAAACTTGGAGGCATGATGAAAAAGAAGCTTATTAGCCTCTGCGCTGAGCCCGCAACTTCTATTTGTGCTGCTGTTCTTTCCACCACGCTTCGACGCCGATCTCCCTCTGCCTGAGGGCGTTCGCCTTCGCCTTCTCGTATCCCCGGGAGTAGAACTCCTCCAGTCGGGGGCAGGGGAACTCCGGGCACTGGCTGCACGCGATCAGCCCCTTCCCGTGGGCGCACTGCATTATCGCGCACTCCGGGCTCCAGTGGATGTCTCGCCGCCCGCCGCAGCCGTCGCAGGTTATCTGCTCGGGTTTGACGTCGGAGTTCTTCCCGAAGATACTCTCGATCACCTTCCTCTGCTTCTCCACGTCCCCCTCGCTGTATGCCCTGTAGATGTCGCACATCGCGCAGTTGATGCCGCAGGCCCCGATGAGCCTCTCATCGCCTTCAGCCATCATCGGAGCACACTTATTCTAATCTCCTTAATTAAACTTGGTTACATTTACTAGGAGACTTCCGCTAGACGCTTTTATAGAGAAACACGAAAAACGTAGCTTGAAGAGGGTCTCTTGATTATTCATCGAACGATCGTCCGTATCTCGCAAATCTATTCCTTAACAAATGCCGACTTTCAAATTCTTTAAGAAAAACGAAACGGTGAGTTACTCGAAATATTGACAGGGAGAAATGCCAATAAACGAAAAATAAGTGTTTCAGGAATTTTATTGTATTTCGGGAGGAGATTCGAACTCTCGTCAGGAGGTCCAGAGCCCTCTATCCTTATCCGCTAAACCTAGTGCTTATTAGTATTATTTTTACACAGGAAAAAAGTTATAACCCTATTATTCATAATGAATTAATAATGAGGTATCAAGATTTACTTCTTGCTCATGGTGCCTTCTATAAATATGAAAAACGAGCAAAGTTCTATGATGAGTATCTGAGAAAGAAAAATGGCTCGAAATGGTTGTCTCCCGATCTCCCAGATGAAGAGGTGAATAAACTCTTTGAGTTTATTAAACGATGGGATTATCACTTTAGAGGTGATGAAAAGAAATTTAAGGAAATATATCATAAAATCCACCATAATTTAATGGAGCTTAAAGATGAATCGTTTTATACAATTGACCTTTCTCTTAAAAAAACCATGTTGAGTATAAAAAGGATATTCGATTTAATAGCTAGTTGTAATTATGAAGGAAGATACGAGTCCACAGATGCTTCTAAAATTATCCACACGATAAATCCCAAATTATTTATTATGTGGGATAGAAATATTAGGAAAGGCATATTGGGTAGTGAGAATATTCAATACGCCGACTATTACATCATCTTTTTACAGAAAATGAAAAATGAACTTCGAGAACTCATTTCCTCTTGCAGGAAGAATGATAATTACGGCGAAGAGGAATCACTTGAGATAATCGAAGAGTTATGTGGTGGTAAAACTATTGCCAAGTTAATTGACGAATATAATTATATGACTTATACCATGCCAACTGAATTTTCCGCTTACAGAAGAGATATTCGTTCGGATATTTTAAATAAGTTACTTAACCAACCATTGAGTAAAACATTAGCTTTGTGGAAAAAACAATTGTTTTCTGATAGATACTCAAAACAAGGTCAATTAAGATATTTTATCAGTTTATTAGATGAAGCTAAAAAGAAGGGGTTAATATCAGCTAAAGAATGGAGGGGTTATCGTTCTAAATGGGATAAGAATCCAAAAGATCGGGGTTATCTAATTTCTTTCTTCGAAGAGAAAGTTATTTTGTGATGTCAAAATATAGAGGCGAATCTACATGTTTGTCATCCGCTGATTAAATATAGTAGCCCGGGGGAGATTCGAACTCCCGTCGAAGGGTCCAAAGCCCTCCATCCTTGTCCGCTAGACGACCGGGCTCCCCAAACCATACACCCGGCATCGTGTTATAAATCTTATAAAACCCCCGAACAACCCAGACACCATGAAGCCCAAACGGGAGCCGATGATCCGAGGAGCGCGGGCATCGGATAGGGGCGACCTGGTGGAGATGAGGCTCCTACTACAACGCCACCTGGAGGCCTCCAACCCGAGAATCTGGCGCATGACCGAGGAGGGAGAGCGGAAGATCGCGGAGGAGGTCGAGCAGATGCTCTGCGGCGAGGACAGCCGCGTGGTGGTCGCGGAGGTCGGCGGCGTCGTCGTGGGCTACGCCTACGGGACGGTCTCCCGCAGGGCCAGTTTCACGCCCAGAAGCGTCGGGTTCATCAACGGGATCTACGTGCGGGAGCCCTATCGACGGCGGGGCATCGGCACCCGCCTGGTGGGGGAGCTGTGCAAGTTCTTCGACGCGGAGAAGATGGAGGAGGTGAACCTCAGGTACGTGGTGGGGAACAGGGAGGGAGAGGGTTTCTGGAGACGCCTCGGGTTCAAGCCCATCATACACACGGCGAACACATCCCTCGAAGAGCTGGAGAGACGGCTCTGAGGGCGCCCCCTATGGAAGCGAAGAACTCGGTCATGACGAGAGGCAGATAGTGTGTCAGCCCTCAGCTCCGCTCGGCCTTGAGCACGCGGTAGCCGCCTCCCCTGGCGATGACCTCGAAGCCCCCGTAGTACCTCTCAAGGAGCGCCGAGAGGCTGCGGCCGCCCTTCGTCGTCCTCACCACGAGCTGGATGGAGCCCCCCGGCCTGAGGTGGCCGATTGAGCCCTCTATGATGGGCTCCACCGCCTTCCTGATGCCTGCGGAGATGGGAGGGTTGGTGAGGATGACGTCGAAGCTGAGGGCCTCCACCGGCTCGTAGAGGGGGCCCGCCAGGACGCGGACGTTCTCCGCCCCGTTCCGCCGGGCGTTCTCCAGGGTGAGGGCGACGGCCCGCTGGTTGATGTCCGTCATCCAGACCTGGAGCCGGGGCCTCAGCTTCGCCGCCACGATCCCTATCGGCCCGTAGCCGCAGCCGAGGTCCAGCGCCGCCCCGTCCTCCGGCAGGATCATCGACTCTATGAGGAGGCGGGTTCCGGCGTCGATCCTCCTGTGGGAGAAGACGCCCGAGGAGGTGAGGAACTCGAAGTCGCGGCCCCGGAGGCGGCACCTCAGCAGCCCCAGCCGGGGCGGCGAGGTGGGACGCTCGGAGTAATAGTGCTCGGCCACCCTCACCACATCTTGGGGTAGGTGCCCCGGGGCATCAGTACCCGCAGCGGAGTCGCGGCGATGCCGTGCTCCGACTCAAGGATCTCGTCGCCTGTCATCTCCGCCCGCATCAGTGCCACTCCCTCCCCCTTCTGGGTCATCACCGCCACCATGGAACCCTCCTCGATGCCGGATTCTAGGTGCAGGATCCCCGGCACGGCGAGCGCCGCCCCCGTGCAGAGGGCCTCCACGGCCGAGTCCCTGATCCAGATCTTGGGCAGCAGCCTCAGCGCCGCCTCCATCGGCTGGACGATGCGCCTCAGGGGCTCCTCGTCCCCCTCCTCCTGCAGGCGGTCGATGGCGTCGGCCAGGTCGTAGAGGGTGATGAGGTCGTCCTCGGTGAAGGGGCCGCTCCGGGTCCGACGGAGCTCGTGCATGTGGGCGCCGTCCCCGAGGATCTCGCCGACGTCGTAGCAGAGCTTCCTGATGTAGGTGCCGCTCTCGCAGGCGACCCTGAACAGCCAGTTCCTGCCGTCCCCCTCCAGGTAGTCGATGCGGTAGATGGTTCGGATCCTGAGCCGCCTTTTCACGGACGCCCTGATCGGCGGCCTCTGGTAGATCCTTCCCTCGAAGAGCCTCAGGGTCTCCACCACCCTGGCCTCCTCCTCGTCGGCGTGGGTGCGCATCACGCAGATGTACTCCTTCCCCGACTGCAGTAGCGCCTGCACCACCTTCGTCGTCTCCTCGAGGGCGATGGGGAGGACGCCGGTCACTTTGGGGTCGAGGGTTCCTCCGTGCCCCGCTCTGTCCAGCTCCAGGAGCTTCTTCACCCAGGCGACGACCTCGTGGCTCGTGGGGCCCGGCGGCTTGTCCAGGTTGAGGATGCCGAACTTGATGTGCTGCCGTAGGGGCCGCTGGTCCGGCGGGCAGCCGAGGCTCGGGTCCGTCTCCTCCTCGGCCCTCATGATGACGGTGCGAGTGACCTCCCAGGGCGGCTTCATCGTGACTCCCCCTTGATCGAGGCCGCCGACGCTTTAAAGCATAGTGCAGACCACGCGCGAGAAACAGCGAAAAGCCGAGCCTCTGAGATAGGCGGTCTCCTTCCGAGGCGAACAGGTGTTCGAGAAGCCGGGTCCGAGTCGCCGCCGAGAATATCGAGAGGGAGGGAGGATAAACCGAGGATAGGGCGAGGGCAGCCTATCTCGGCGGCTTCTCCTTGTAGTCGCACTTGGCGCCGCACAGGTCGCAGCGCAGCGTCCTCGTCTTGAGGGGCGGCTCCCCCTTGATGTCGCAGACGAGGTCGTAGGCGGCCTTGATGGCCTGCTCGTCGCCCTCCAGGACGAAGGTCTTGGAGCCCTCGCCGCCGTCGATGCCCCCGCCGCCTATGGGGTAGACCTCGACGCCCGTCAGCCTGTTGAGGGCCTCCATCTCCGTGATGACCTCGCCCTGGACGATCATCAGGCCGCAGGCCATCCCCAGCGATCTGTCCACGGTCCCGATCCCCGTCTTGGAGGCTATCTCCGTCAGCGGCCACGGAACCAGCTTCTCAAGGCCCACGGCTATGATGGTCTTGACGCCGTTGGCGGTGATGTAGCCCCAGGCGGTCCCTATGGTGCCGCCGCCCGCGCCGCCGAGGAGGATAGCAGCGGCCCCGGTGGGGTCGATGGCGTTCGCGCCCTTGATGAAGACGTCCCCCGGCCCCATCCTCGCCAGCACCTTCGGCAGCTCGGGTGTCTTCATCTCCGTCACCTTCCCCTTCTCGATGACGTGGTGGCTGTATCTGCCTTTGGGGTCGGTGACGCAGCAGCCCTTTGCCGTGACCACGCCGGCGGTGAACATCCCCTTCTCCTCGATCTTCTTGCCGAGGAGTTCCTCGACGACGAAGGCGTTGGTGGTGCTCGTCGCGATGACGATGATCCCGTTTTTGAGGGCGTTCTGAACGACGTCCATCCGGGCGATCGCGCGCCCGATGAGCCTCTTCCCCTCCGCGGGGGTCAATGTGACCTGCAGCAACAATCCGATTCCTCCGAGCTGATAAGGTAGGCGCGAGCCGGGAATAAAAGCTTAGCTCAAGCCTCATGGAGGCGCCGAACCCGGACGAACGACTGCCTCGGATGTGGGCGTCGCCCCGACCGGGAGGGCCCCACCTAGTTTATAATATCGCGTATTACTGCGGGCCGCGTGGGCGGGTGATGTTTAGTGTTTCGGAAAAGAGTTGGGCCTGTGAGGATGCCGAGTTTTGCCGCTTTTATCAAACCTCGATCCGCGGGCGGGAGCTTCGTTATACATCGCTCTCGTCCGATAGCGCTTCGGCGTAGATGGTGCCGACCCCGGAGTCGTGGTCGGCCTTCATCTAGGAGTCCTTCTCGCTCTCGACGAGACCCTTCAGCGCCGGCCTGGAGACGATGCGCATGTCACGCTGCCTGAGCT
>QMXQ01000063.1 GCA_003662205.1 Candidatus Bathyarchaeota archaeon | reverse complement strand
GCCGTGAAGCGGGCGAGGGAGGGCGGAGGGCCCACCCTGCTGGAGTTCAAGGTGCACCAGATAGAAGGCAGCCTGGAGGAGCGCGTCGAGGCCAAGGAGGATGAGAAGAGGTGGTGTCCCATAGAGCACTTCAGGAGGAGGCTGATGGCTGAGGGCATCCTGAGCGTGGAGGTGGATCAGCGGATACGGGGCGAGGAGGCCGCGGCGGTCAAGGATGCCGTGGGGTTCGCCCTCGGCAGCCCTGAGCCCGAGCCCGTCGAGGCGTTCGCAGACCTCTTCGCCGGAGGTGCCCGTGTTGACTGAGAGGGTCATATCCTTCGGCGAGGCGCTGAACGAGGCCCACAGGCTGGAGATGAGGCGGGACCCGGATGTCGTCGTCTTCGGGGAGAACGTGACCAGCAGCTGGAGGGTCGCCACGAGGGGGCTGAAGGAGGAGTTCGGGAGGGAGCGAGTCAGGGACGCCCCCATCACGGAGACCGCGTTCATCGGCGCCGGGGTGGGCGCCGCCCTTCTCGGCATGAGGCCCATCGTGGAGCTGATGCTCATCGACTTCGGGCTGGTCGCGATGGACCAGCTCCTCAACCAGATGGCGAAGACGCGCTACATGTCGGGGGGCGCGGTGAGGGTTCCGCTGACGGTGCGGGCCCTCTACGGCGCCGGGACCTCGTCGGGGGCGACCCACTCGGAGTCCCTCTACTCCCTGTTCGCTCACATGCCCGGCGTCAAGGTCGTCATCCCCTCCAACCCCTACGACGCGAAGGGGCTGCTCACCGCCTGCATCCGAGACGACGACCCGACGCTCTTCATGGAGCACCGCCTCCTCTACCCCGTGAAGGGACACGTCCCCGAATGGTCCTACACGATACCTCTGGGGATGGCGAACCTCGTCAGGGAGGGGTCCGACGTGACGGTGGTGGCCACGGGCCTCATGGTGCGGCGGGCGGCTGAGGCGGCGGACGAGCTGAAGCCCGAGATAAGTGTCGAGGTCATCGATCCCCGGACCCTGGTGCCCCTGGATGAGGAGGCCATCCTCAGGTCCCTGAAGAAGACGGGGCGCCTCGTCGTGGTGGACGAGGACTACGAGCGCTGCGGCTTCAGCGCCGAGGTCGCCGCCCTCGCAGCCGAGAAAGGCTTCAAGCACCTCGCGGCGCCCGTCGCCCGGGTCGCAACGCCCAACGTCCCCATACCCTACAGCCCCGTGCTGGAGAGGCACATCCTGCCGAGCAAGGAGAAGATAGTCAGAGCCATCAAGAACACCGTGGGCAGCCATCGGCACCCCTAAAACGGGGCTTAAGCCGGGCGCCCATCATCTGGAGGGACCCCCGCTAGACGCCCATATTAGGGGAGGTGCCTTCGCAGCATGGCCTCCAGGCCCGGCCTGCCCACGGCGCCCACGGCCCTGTCCACCGGCTTGCCGTTCCTGAAGACGACGAAGTTTGGTATGCTCATCACGCCGTACCGCCGGGCCAGCTCCTGGTTCCGGTCCACGTCAACCTTGGCGAAGTGGGCGCGGCCCGAGTAGTCCCTCGCCAGGGACTCCATCACCGGCTTCATCAGCCTGCAGGGGGCGCACCAGCCCGCCCAGAAATCGACGACGACGGGCTTCGCCGTTTTTGAGAGGGCGTCGTCGAAGTTCGACGTGGAGAGCTCCACCACCTCTCCGTCCACCCACGGCCCCCTGTCAGGAGGCCTCATGAGCCGCCTCATCATCATCTTCTTGATCCTTTCGAGCTCCTTATCCTCCGCCATCGGCATCAATCCTTCTTAAAGTCCTCCCAAGCAACCTTTTTTAAGATAACGAAAGAATTGGATTTCACCTGCCCAAAGCGGCGCCTTAATAAGGCACGCGAGTAGGCACGGAGATCCATCTGGAGACGAGGGGAGGAGCTCATGATCTTGGATAGACCCGTGAGGGTGGCGCTCCTAGGCGCAGGCATGATAGGCAGAGAGTTGATCAACCGCACCCTTCGCGACCCCCGCTACAGGTATGTTGCGGTGGGAGACACCAGCGGGGTCATAGTCAACAACGAGGGCTTCAACGAAGCGGAGATGGCCGAGGTCGTCAGGCTGAAAGAGGCGGGCGGCTATGTAAAAAACTACGCCGGGGAGCACGGCTACTGTGAGAGCATGTCGGGCGTCTTCGCCCGCTGCGATGTGGACGTGCTGATCGATGTGACGGATGCCCAGACGCACGACCTTCTGATGGAGGCGCTGGAGTACGCGCACGTTATGGTCTCGAACAAGAGATCCATCGCCGACGTCCCCTACTCCCAGTTTCAGAGGCTCGCGTCGAAGGCGAGGGAGGAGCGGAGGGTCCTGGACTTCGGGACGACGGCGGGCGCCGGGTTAAGGATACCGGACCTCGTTAGCGCGCTGGAGGCGGATGAAATTGAGAGGGTTGAGGGCTGCCTGAGCGGGACGATGAACTACGTGTCCCAGAGGATAAACGAGAGCGCGCCGCTCTCGACGGCCGTCAAAGAGGCCATGGAGCCGCCGAACTTCAGCACTTCAATGTCCATCGCGACCCTCAACTCCGAATCCGATCTTCGTTCGCGAATCTGCACAACGCCTCTTGGACGCTGGATAGTTCCGGCTCGATCGCGTGGGGCTGGTTGGGGAATCGAGGCGTGATCCCGTCCAGCGCCCCCGTGTGGTAGCAGATCGTCGAGTCCGGGTCCTTCAGCAGGTTGCCCGTGAGGATGCAGACGACATCCTCGCCCGGGTCTATGACGCCCGTCTCCACCAGCTTCTTCGCCCCCGCCACCGACGCGGCCGAGGCGGGCTCGCAGCCGACGCCGCTCCGGTCGACCACCGCCTTCGCGTCCATTATCTCCTGGTCCGAGACCTGCTCGACGACTCCCCCCGTCGCGCGGATCGCCTTCAGCGCCCTCCTCCAGCTCACGGGGGCACCGATCTTGATGGCGGAGGCGACGGTCTTGGGCTTGGCCGGCGTCAGAGCCTCTTCTCCTTTCACCCACAACCTGTAGAAGGGGTTGGCCCCTTCCGCTTGGATGGCGGCGAGCCGGGGCATCTCTCCTATGAGCCCGATCGCCTCCAGCTCCCTCAGGGCCTTGCCGAAGGCGGAGGTGTTCCCGAGGTTCCCGGCGGGGACCACGATCCAGTCCGGCGGGCGCCACCCCCGCTGTTGTAGGAGTTCGAATATGATGGTTTTCTGTCCCTCGATCCTCCACGGGTTGACGGAGTTGAGCAGGTAGAAGCCTAGCTCCGCGGAGGCCCGCTGGACTATGTGCATGGCGTCGTCGAAGTTTCCTCTCATCTGGAGTACTTTCGCCCCGTAGGCGAGGGTCTGAGCCAGCTTCCCGTAGGCGATCTCCCCCTCGGGGATGAAGACGACGCAGCTGAGGCCGGCCTGGGCGGCGTAGGCTGCGAGGGACGCGGAGGTGTTCCCCGTCGAGGCGCACGCGACGACCCTCGCTCCGAGGCGTCTCGCCTCAGATATGCCGACGGTCATCCCCCGGTCCTTGAACGACCCCGTCGGGTTCTCACCCTCATGCTTGAGGGCGAGACGCCTCGCGCCGACGTACTCCTCCAGCAGCCGGTGCGCATACAGGTTCGTGTTCCCCTCGGGCCTGGAGACGATGTGGGCCTCGTCTAGGTCGGGGTGGACGAGCTCCTTGAACCTCCAGACGCCGCTGTGGTAGGGGTGCGCCGACGATCCGAGCCTACGGTCGAAGACGGTCAGGTTCACGGAGGCGAACTCGTGTTCGACCTCCAGCAGCCCGCCACACTCGCACCTGAGCCGGGTTCCGATGGGGTACCGCCGGCCGCATTTGATACATCTGAACATCGACGACATCTAGACGACTCTCGCCCCCTCGCTGCTCGGCCTCGTGAGGTAGACCTCGCTTTCGATCCCGGCGTCCTCGAAGGCCGCGACCATCGCCTTCCCGATCTCCACGGTGTTCTCGCCCACCGCGAAGACCGAGGGGCCGCCCCCGGCTATGGAGCATCCGTACGCGCCGGCGTCCAGCGCCGCCTGTTTCACCTCCCTGAAATGGGGGATCATCCTGGCGCGGCGAGGCTCGACGAGGTTGTCGCAGATGCTCCTGCCGAATAGGACGGTGTCTCTGAGGGCTACGGCTGCCGCCATCCTAGAGGCGCTGCCTATGTTGAACACCGCCTCCCTCAGCCTGACCTTCTCCGGTAGAAGAGACCTCGCCAGCCTCGTCTTATTCTCGTAGTGCACGTCCGGCACGACCACCACGATCTCAACCGCGGGCGGCTCCAGGCGGATCACATCGTAGTCGTTGCCCACCATGGTGAAGCCGCCCAGCAGAGAGGCGGAGACGTTGTCCGCGTGGGCGCTGCCCGCGACCGCGGCCTCGCCCACAGTCGCCAGCCTGATGAACTCCCTCCGGGACGGGTTCAACCCCAGGAGTCGGCACACGGCGTAGGCGGCTGCGGCGGCGGAGGCCCCCGAGGAGCCCAACCCCTTCCCAGGCGGCACGCCCTTCTCTACCTCGACGTGGAAGCCGTGGCCGACGCCGTAGACCTCAGCAGCGTGCTGGAGCACAGCCCCGGCGCTGTTAGCCCGAGCATCAACCGGTATCGAGTCCGCCTCCAACCCCCCGACCGAGACCGAAACCCCCCGCTCAGGGACAACCTCCAACCTCAGAACATCCCCTACATCGTCGAGGGCGACGCCGAAAACGTCAAAACCAGGGCCAAGGTTAGCGATGGAGGCAGGAGCGTAAACCTCAATCTGTTTCTAAGCCACCTGGCACCTCAAACACCTTGGCCAGACCCATAAGCGTGACCTCTACGTTAATAAATTTTCTGGAGTAATACATATCAAGGATACGAACGGCGGATCGATGAAAAGCATATTGAAATGGAGATAAGCGCCGCTTTCTTTTGGACGGGAAGGATTAAATAAGGGATGAGAACGCCAGCGGTCAACGTTTATATATGGTTGCTCTGTTCCCTTTCAGAGAGCTATGGTTTCGAAAGCAGAGGTCGCTAAGGCCATCGAGGAGGTGCGCCCTCACCTTCAGGTTGACGGCGGTGACGTCGAGCTCATCGACGTGGTTGACGGCGTCGTCAAGGTGAAGCTGAAGGGTGCCTGCGCTGGCTGTCCCATGTCCCAGATGACGGTCAAGTGGGGCGTGGAGAGCTACCTGAAGAAGAAGGTGCCGGGCGTCAAGTCCGTGGAGACTGTCTGAGCTTAGAGGCAGAACTATGCTTCTCTCGGGCGAGCTTGAGTGGGCGAAGGGCTACGGCGACATCTTCACCCTCGTCAAGAGGGCTGTGAAGCGGTCGCTGGGAGAGCACCGGATGGGGCTGATGCTCTACCTCGGCAACCTCCCCCTCAGCGTGGGCGCCTTCCACCCCCTGGGGACGAACGACATCGTCCTCAACAGGCGGCTGCTGAAGGCGGCCAAGTCGGAGCTCAAGCAGAAAGCCCACGTCTTCTCCATCCTCCTCCACGAGTACCTCCACAGCCTCGGCTACGCGGACGAGCGGCAGGTCCGAGGCCTCACCTACAAGGTGTGCGTGGAGAACTTCGGGAGTGAGCATCCCGTCGTCGAGGCCGCCATCACGGGTCCCTGGGTCAACCTCACCCAGGAAGACTTCGCAGTGATGGAGCAGGATCTGGACCTAGAGCTCGTCCGAGACTTCGAGCGCATAGACATCGGCTACATCATTTAAACAGGAAAAGGACCGCTGGTAAACCCGCGACGATCCGAGTTTAATTCCCTCTTTATTCACCATCCTTGGTGTCTGGGCTTGAATGTTCGCATCGAACAGTTAAACGCGTAAAAATAAAATAATCGGCTTTTCCTTACCATGTGATATCCTTGGAACGTAGGGAAAACGCCCGGGAAAGCGATTCGTCGCTTCTCGTCGGCATGGTCATCCTCCTCCACTATCTGAATCACATGATCAGCGGGGGCCTCCCTATCCTCTACCCCGATATAATGGAGGAGTTCCAGCTGTCGTACTCTCAGCTGGGTCTCCTGCGTTCCGCTTCCACCTTCTCAGCCGGTTTCCCTCAGATGTTCGTCAGCTTCCTCAGGAGATGGTTCTCGGGGCGAGTCCTTCTCGGGGCTGGTAACCTGGTGAACTCGGTTCTCAACATGCTCACCAGCCTGAGTAGGGAGTTCTACCAGTTCCTCGCCCTGAGGGTTCTCAGCGGCATCGGCAGCAGCACGCAGCACCCCATGGGGGCTTCCATCATCTCAACGGCGTCGGACCCGTCCAAGCGGGGAAGGATGCTTGGGCTGAACCAGTCCTTGCCGTCTCTGGCCTTCTCCCTCACGCCTCTGCTGGCTGCCTACATGATAACGCGGCTGGGGTGGAGGACGACCCTGGGGGTGCTCTCGGTGCCCGCCTTCATAGCCTCCATCATCATGCTGGTCTTCGTGCGCGGGGGCGAGTCCGCGGAGGCCACTTCCCGGGACGCCTTCTCGTGGAGCGGGCTCCGGGATGCCTTGAGAAATCGTAACGTTATCGCCATCAGCCTCCTCCGATCCGTCATGGCCTTCAGGATGGGCGTCAGGGCCTTTCTCCCCCTCTACTTCATCAACGTGCTGGGTTTAACACATGAGATATCGAGTATTCTGTACTCGATATTGCTGTTCGGGGGCGTCTTCGGACCCTTCTTCTGGGGGTACCTCTCCGATAAGATGAACCGGAAGCCCCTCATAATAGGCATCATGGCGACCTCCAGCGTTCTCTACTTCCTCCTCCAGTTCGTGAGGGACGTTTGGGTCTTAGCCCCCCTCCTCTTCATGATAGGCTTCATGGTCCAGACCGTTGTTGTGCAGAATGTTCTCTCCGATTCGGTTGAAGCCTCGCAGCTTGACCCGATCTTCGGCTTCTACTTCACCCTGGGCTTCACCCTGGCGTCGGTTTCCAGCATCGTATTCGGCTTCATCGTTGAGGTCTACGGCTTTGCCTTGGGCTTCACCTACATCTCGCTGATCACGGCGATCTCGATACTGCCGGGTCTCTTCATCAGCGAGCCGCGAGCGCCCCTCTAAAAATTGACCCGACTTTCACGGCTTCGGCCCATACCTTGTGGCCCAGCAGGCGTAGGTAGCCTTTGACGGCAGCTCCCGGTTTTGCTCCTACTGGAAAAGGGTTAAACGTCTCCCTCGTTGAATAGGTATACTGGTGATCTATCTGACTAGAACCCGAGTTGACCCCTTCGACTTCGTCGAGGAGACGCATAGGCTCATGCGGAACGGCGGGCTGCTCCTGGTCTCCGCCGGGAAGGACGGGAAGCCGAACGCCATGACCATCGGCTGGGGGCTGGTGGGGACGATGTGGCGCCAGCCCTTCTTCACCGTCGCCGTCCGCCTATCCCGGTACACCCATAAGCTCATAGAGGAGTCGGGAGAGTTCACCGTCTGCCTGCCGGCGAAGGGAATGGAGCGCGCCCTGGAGGTCTGCGGAACCAAGTCCGGGCGCGACATGGACAAGCTCAAAGAGCTGGGGCTGACCGCGGCGAAGGGTCGCGAGGTGGACGCCCCCTACATCGTCGAGTGCCCAGTCCACTACGAGTGCAAGGTCGCATACAAGACGGAGCTGAAGCCGGGGCAGCTGGAGCGGACGCTGGAGGAGGACGTCTACCCCGGCGGCAACTACCACGTCCTCTACTTCGGGCACATCAAGGGCGTCTACGCTGAAGGCGACGCGGCGGAGAAGCTTCCGGAGTGATCTTTATACCCGAGGATAGGAAGGTTAAGGTGATATGTCCGAATGAAGGTGCTGATCGTCTACGACTCTAGGACCAGGAACACGGAGAAGATGGCGCACGCCGTCGCGGAGGGAGTCCAGGCCGAAGGCGTGGAGGTGGAGGTGAAGAAGGTCGATGAGGCCTCGGTGGACGAGCTCCCTGAGGTCGACGGGCTGATCCTCGGCTCCCCCGTCTACTACGGGCTGCCGTCGGCGAAGCTGAAGGAGTTCATAGACGCCTCGGTCAAGTACCACGGCAAGCTGGACGGGAAGGTGGGCGCAGCCTTCGCCAGCAGCGGCGGAACCCACTCGGGCGCCGAGACGGCGATCATCTCGATGCTGGAGGCCCTCCTAATCCACGGCATGGTCGTCCAGGGGACCTCCGGGAGAAACCACTACGGCGCGGCCTCCGTCGGCGCCCCCGACGACACGGCGGCGGAGACATGCAGAAAGCTCGGGGAACGAGTGGCGAAACTCGTCAAAAAGCTGCACGGCTGACCCGCAGGTCCACCCCTTTTTTTCCTTTTAGATAACCCTCTAATTCCTCGCGATCAGCCGGACCAGTGCCTCGATCAATAG
>QMXQ01000062.1 GCA_003662205.1 Candidatus Bathyarchaeota archaeon | reverse complement strand
GGATAATTGGGTACGTCGATGCCCGCTCGCAGCTTGTCCGCGAAGGCCGCTGTCACCTCCTCCTCGAAGAGCTTGGAGGCGTCGCCCGCTGGCGAGGGGTGGAGGAGGGGGAGGAGCGTCTGGGACGCCCTGGCGCCGCTCCAGAGGATGGCGGTCTCGACCCTGAGGGGGAGGCTGCCGACGTCGGAGCTGATCATCTGGCTCTCCGCTAGCAGACTGTCATCTTGCCCAGGGCGAGGTCCATGCAGAACTCTGCCAGGTGGTCGAACTCGTGGGCGACGGTCTCCTCGATCTCTGCTGAGACCTCTTTGAGCTTGACCCCGTCCTCCAGGATGACCTGGGCGGAGACCACCTTGGGCTCGTTGATGGGCTGGCCGATGTTGCTGAGGAGCCAGATGTAGGTCTCCTTGATGCCGTTGACGCGCTTGGAGACCTGGTCGGCGATCCTGTAGCTGAGGAGGTTGTATATCTTGCCGACGTGGCTGACGGGGTTCTTCCCCGCCGCCGCTTCGCTGGACATGGGCCTGTTCAAGGGGATGACGCCGATGACGTTGTTCCCCCGCCCCACCTGGCCGGAGTCGCCCCCCTCGGCGGATGTCCCGAGGACGGTGAGGTAGAGGCCGCCTATGCCCCTGCCCCTGGCGTCGAGGACGTTGAGGCCCACGTTCACCTCCTCGAACCCGTAGTTGGAGTTGATGAACTCCCTGATGGCCTCCTCGATCTCGCCCTTCTTCCTGAAGTAGTCGGCCTCGCTGGAGATGAAGCGGTCGATGAAGGCCATGGCGACGGTGAGCTCCAGCCTCCTCCCCTTCCTCAGCCCCATGATCTTGATGTCCTCCCCCGACTCGGGGTACTCCTTCTTGAACTCGGGGGAGTTCAGGTGCCTCTCTAGGCTCAGGATCAGCTTCTCCGTCTCGGTCATGGGCGCGAAGCCCACGGCGGCGGAGGTGTCGTTGGCGCCTAGGAACTTGCCCTTCCGCTCGAAGATGTCCTGCAGCGAGGCCGCGCCCGGCTTGATCTCGCTTTGATAGGTGACGTGGACGTCGGGGTCGATGAAGCGCATATTGGACTTCAGCCACTCCTTCGTGCTGCGGATGGCGATCTCGTTGACGGGGACCCGCTCGTCGCCGACGTCGAAGGTGGCCCTGTCGCCGTAGACGATGAGCATGGGGCTGATGACCTCGCCCCCGCCGAACCTGACCCGGGTCTCGCCCGCGGCGAGCAGCCCCTTGTCGAGGTTGTGATGGAGGATAGTGTCGAACCGCCTGAGGTACTCCTTCGACAGCTCGATGGAGACCTGGTTCATGATGGAGTCGCAGATGGAGTCGGGGTGGCCGAGCCCCTTACGCTCGCATATCTCCAGCGGCTGCTCCTCAAGGGCCACCTGCTTAAGCTCGGTTACGAAGACATTCCTCAAAACGCCTCGCCTCATACGGCCTACGCGACCCTAGATTTTGGATATCTCCCTACCCCATCTTTAAAACCCTTCTGCATCCTTTCATAAGGTTAAAGCGGACAAGTTTGAACGTTCTATTCCCATAGGAATAGGCGACCGCCTACGGGCGGGTCTATGGGGCGGTGACGACCTCTTTGATCCTCTTGATGCTCTCATCCATCAGCTCGCGGAGCGCCTCGTCGGCGACCCCGCCGAGCTTGGTCTCCAGGTGCTCTGAGGCGAGCCGCATCTCGCGCTCAGCGGCGTCGATTCCCCTTCTCTCATCCATCAGATATCGTATGGCCGCGCTGAGCCGGTAAATCGCCGGCGCGACCGTCGCGGCATCCTCACGTGCCGCCTCCCCGTAGTGGATCTGCATAAGGTCCAGCATGACCTCCTGCGCCTTGAGTATCGCTTCCAGCCGGTCCTCAGGGATGCCAAGCCTCAAGGGGTATCCTTTTACCTCCTCGAAGTAGCTCGCGGTCGCCCGCTGGAGGATGTCGACCTCGTAGCTGAGGCCGGGGTCGAGCTTGAGCCGCTCCACCGACGCGTGCCGGGAACTCTGCAGGGCGCGGCTCAGGAGGATTTTGGCATCGATCCAGAAGCCGTCCTCGATGCTGTGGGCGGCGTTGGCGATGAAGTTCATCCACTGGTTCATCACCCTCCCCGCATCGCCGGACCTGGCGATCAGCGTGTAAAGCACGAACTCCATCTCCCTCATCTCGACCACGAGCCGCCTAGGGTCCGATCTGACGGGCCCCAGATCAAGCGCCGGCTCCAGCCAGATCGCCGCCTCCCTGTCGAGGTGATCGTCGGACACTATCAGTCGGTCGTGGAGCTCTCGAACGTGCTCTAGGTCGGGCTCGGCGTAGAGGGTCATCAGTGCCTGGGTGTCGCGCCTGTTGACGATGGCGCTCTCCAAAGCAAGGCCGACCACAACCTTGATGAATCTTTCATCCAAGGGCCTAGCTCCTTTGTGGTATCGATAGATCAAACCGCTTAAAATTAATGGAGGGTCCACACCTTCGATGTTCGCGTTCCAGGCTTAGGCATCGAAGAGAGGGGAGAGCCGAAAGCAGTCCAGGAGAGGCCATAATACCTCGGCATATAATCTTACAGGTAAACTGTAATTCAACTCGGTTGTATCTGAGGTATTTAAAATATTTTTAAACATAACCCCTCCTTAAAGTATTACATCATAATACCGTTACTCGAAACGTCCTAAATGAGGCCCTTTTAGGGGAGATTTGAGGGCTTTCAGCCCGATATCGACCGTTTCCGTTATACCTGAAGTTATTATGTGACGAGAAGGAGAATCAAACAGGCTTTCCATCTGAGGGGTTACGTTATGGAAGAGGAGACCGTGACTTGTGCGAACTGTGGCAGGGAGGTCCCCAAAACCCTCTACTGCATATACTGCGGCTCAGCGCTGTTCAAAACAGAGAAAGAGCTCCAAAAGCCCTCATCAGCTCCTGAAGAGAAAGTTGAGCTGAAACCGGAGCCGATCACGATCGAGCCCGCGATAGAGCGACCTGAGCCCGAAGTGGTTCCGCCTCCCCCTGAGCCTCAGGTCAAGCCAAAGCCGGCGAAGGAAGCCATGGTCGACCCCGAGATCGCCGAGCTGATGGACGCGCTCAGGAAGAACTACATCTGGAAGGTGAGGCTCTGCGGCGTGCTCTGCGACGACGGCGTCTCCGAGGCAGTCTTCACCAACCTATTCGAGGAGTACGTCAACAAGATCAACCAGCTCAGCCAGGTCAGGAACGAGAAGATTGCCTACTACCGCGAGGAACACGAGAAGAAGAAGGCCGAGCTAGATGAGACCAAGAGACGGTTCGAGGAGCTGAAGGTGCGGGCCGCCGTCGGCCAGATCTCAAACACGGAGCTAGCGGCGCAGGCACCGGAGCTAGAGGAGAAGATCAACCGCCTGACCTTGGAGACGGAGCGGCTGGACGCCCAGCTGGCGCGCCTCAACGACCTCATGAGGGATACGCCCCCGAAGGAGATCTTCGAGCTGGAGAAGACGGCGAGGCGGTGCCTCGACTCCCTGGACCTGATGATAACCAACGGTAAGATAAGCAGCAAAGTGGGGAACAAGCTCCGCAAGGACCTCGAGGCGGCGCTGAACGTCTTCGACGGCATCATCGGCGACAAGAAGCAGCGGGAGAAGGAACTCAAGGATCAGCTGGCGACCCTGGAGGCCAGGTACAAGGTCGGTGAGATCAACATCTCCGAGTTCGAGGCCCAGAAGCGGAGGATCAACGCCGAGCTGGAGCAGATCTGGGCATAACCGTATCATCCTTTTTTCACCTCTGCCGTTGCGCATATTGTCAGGGAAAATACTAAAAGCGCCTAGCAGGGAGTAGTATCTGTGAGGTGCATCTGATGAGCGATAAAGGTCTCGGGGCTTTGATTGTCCTGTTCAGCCTGATCTTCATGTTCGGATACTTCATCTGGGCCTTCGCCCCGTTCCTCGGGCCTGCCATCACGGCCTGGATCACCCCGGAGCTGAGCGAGTGGGCCTTCAAGCTTCCCGTCGTGGTGGCGGTATACGCGATTCTCGTCATCATCCTCTGGATCGGCTACACGATGGCGACGACCCCCCCGCCCATGCCTCTAGAGCGGCCGCTGGAGATAGAGCGGGAGGAAGCGAGCGGCATCGACGAAGACAAGAAAGAGCAGTGATCAGGACGTCCCCGACGGTTCGCCGCCTTTAAATACAATTTATAAATATATTGACCCAGTCCCTTATTTTGATTAAAAGAGTTAAATATAAACTAATCATTAGTCCAAGAATTGCAACACTTTGTTAATTTATCGCCTGCCGCTCCGTGCTACAGGTAAAATTTTGTACCCAGCTCTATTCGATTCTTTGCATATTGTTACAATATCTGTCGAGAAACGGTAACACGTCGGGAGGGGGATGGAGATGTGGGGGTTGCCACGCCCATGGAAGGCAGATTGAAGAATGTTCGTGAGAGTCCTACCCTCTGGTCGATCCCATTCGCAATACTGATGATCATACTGATTATAGCGGCGGCGGACATGCTGTTCCCCTTCCTCCACCTGAACATAAGCTTGCAGACGTGGATGTGGGCGGTCTCCATCCTGATAACCACCATAATCTCAAGCCTCGTGACCGAGATCATATCCCTGAACAACAGGAGGGCACTCCTCTCGATGGCGCTGGCGGCTGTGGTCTCGACGGTGATCTATATCGACCTCTCCCGCTTCATCCAGCGGACCGTCATCGACGCCGTCCAGAGCGTGATCCCCAACCCCCTTCTCGGCGGCGCCGTGTACACCCTCATTCTCACCATCGTCCCCGGCGCCCTCACCGGCGTCGTCCTCGGGGGCATATTTGGGTTCTTCCCCAGCCCGCCCAAGGTGATACAGAGCCCATCGGATAGGCGCGCTCCCCCGCGGGTGCCCAAGGGTCCGTGGCCCGGCTACGAGAAGATCTGCAAGCGCTGCGGCCACCCAGCCCCCTTCGAGTCAAAGTTCTGCCCCTTCTGCGGCGTCGAGCTCGTGAGGCAGCAGGCGCCCCCCGTCAGGTTCTGCCGGTTCTGCGGGTCACGGATTTACCTCGTGGGTCAGTATTGCCCCGAGTGCGGCAGGGAGATAACCATGCTCTCCAAGCCCTCGGTCTACATCTCCCAGTGATGGCGGCTACCGCGCCGAGATCCTGGCGTCGACCCTGATCTTCCACACCCGCGGGCTGTACTGGGAGACCCTCACTCGTTCGAGGACCTCAGCCCGCCTACCGCACGCCTCAGCGGCCGCGGCGACGAGTTCCTCCGCCTGGGAAAAGAGGTCCGGCTCCGGCGCCCAGTGGTAAAAGTGGAGTATCCCGCCGTCACGTAGGAGGGGTATGGCCACGTCCAGAAACTTGTGAGCGCCCTTGGGTAGCGGCATCAGGACCCTGTCGAAGGTCTCGCCCAGGTTGGGGCATATCTCCCTCACGTCGCCGAGGATCGCCGTGACATGGTCGCCGACCCTGTTGAGGTGGATGTTCTCGACGCAGTAGTTGTGGGCGTGGGGGTTTATCTCGACCGCCGTCGCCCTGACCCGCTCGTGGCGCTTCGCTATGCAGATGGGGAAGGGGCCGACGCCGCTGAACATGACTAGGATGGACTCCCCGTCGCCGACCTTCGCCGCTATCCGCTCCCGCTCCGCGCTCTCCCTCGGCGAGAAGTAGACCCGCCTCGGATCGAGCTTGAAGAGGCATCCCGACTCCTTGTGGACGACCTCGGTGTCCGGGTCGCCTGCCACCAGCCTGAGATCTCTGATCCGGAACTCGCCCGTGCGCTCCGACTCCTTAGCGAGGACGCTGACGACGTTTTTATGGACCCTCATGAGGGCCGCCGCTATCTGACGCTCGTATTCCCTCAGCTCCTCCGGCAGCTCGATGATGGCCACCGCCTTCTGCTTGGAGCCGATGATGTCGAAGGCGCGCGGCACCAGCCTCAGCGCCTCCTCCGGGAGGACGCCTCTCAGCTCTGTCCGAATGTCGTGCCTCATTCGGATAAGGAGAAGACGCCGGGGTCTTATTTATCACGTGGTCCCGTCGGTGCCGCGTCAGAAGATCCGCTTCTCGCCGATCTTGCGCATCAGCTTGCCTCTGACCTTGATCTCGTCGCGGAAGATGTCCTCGGGCCTGATGTCCTCCCGAGTCCTCCTCTTGATGGAGAAGCCGCACACGCCGTCGTCGAGGAGCTGCCTCTTGTAGCACATCGCGTAGTTGCAGTTCCTGGGGTCGCACGGCTCATTGGTCCACGTACACCAGGCGGTCCGGCCCTGCATCCTCAGCGCCCGTTTCGTGCACTTAAAATCGCGGCACTTGGGAAAACAGTATTTGACTCCTACCAAGATGCCCAACCTCTGGGTCGTCGAGAAGATGTTCGATCGATAAAGCAGACAGGGGGATAGATTTAAACTTTTTTCATCGGTGTAGGGTTCGCCTTAGGGGCGGCGCCCCTATGCGCCGGAGGGGCTCCGGCCGTTAGGTGACCTGGGCGCCGTTGGGTATCTCCCTGTCGACGGTGAGGAGAGCGAGCTTGTCCTCGAACTCCGCCGCCAGCAGCATCCCGTTCGACATCTGGCCGAATATCTTGGCGGGCTTCAGGTTGGTGAGGACGGCGATCACCTTCCCTTTCAGCTCCTCCTCCGTGTAGTAGCCGACGAGGCCCGTGATGATCTGCCTCATCTCACCGCCCATGTCGACCTGGAGCTTGTACAGGTTCCTGGAGCCGGGGACGCGCTCCACCTCGGCTACCGTTCCGATCCGGATATCAAGCTTCTTGAAATCCTTCATGGTCACAATGTCGCTCATCCACGACACCTTCCACCATTAAATCGCTCTCAGTTTATTAAATTATCAGCCACCGAGGAACCGGGCGGCGATGAGGGCGTACATCTTCGACACCGGCGGCAGCCACTCCAGCGGCACATACTCGTTCGGCTGGTGGGCGCCCCCACGCCTCGGGCCGAGGTGGAGGCAGGGGATCCCCGCCTCGCCGGCGAAGACGTTAGCGTCGGTGATGCCAGACGCGTATTCGTAGAGGGGGTCAGCCCCCATAACTTCCCTGTAGACCTCGTTGAAGACTCTCAGGATGGGTTCATCTTCCCTTAGGATGAAGGGCTCGTAGCGTGGGGGTTTTGTTTTGACCTCGACCTCGGCGTTGAGGTTGAGGGAGGCAGCGAGACGTTCCATGTCGTCGACGGCGCTGGCGACGGTCTCGCCGGGCACCAGCAGGCGGTTCACCTCGAAGCGGCAGCGGTCCGGGACCACGACGGAGTAGACCCTGTATCCGCCCTCGATCTTCAGTGTGCAGAGGTTTCCCCTGCCGAATTTAGGGTGGCTCCGCATCTCTAGCTTGTCGAGGTTGACGAGTATGCGGGCGGCCTCCTCGATGGCGTTGACGCCCAGCTCGGGGCTGAAGCCGTGGGCCGCCCGCCCCCTCACCGTGGTGTCGTAGAGAACCTTACCCGTGATGCCCAGGGGGATGGGTTTGCTCTCGTCGCCGGGGTAGGGCTCCGCGAGGACGACGGCGTCGCAGTCGGCCCACTCCGTCCCAAGCATCGCCTTCGCCCCCTTCGAGTAGGCCTCCTCGTCGATGACGCCGGAGAACAGGAGCTCCCCCTCGAAGTCGAAGCCCGTGTCGGCGAAGGCCTTCAGGGCGGTCAGGGCGCAGGCGAGGCCCGCCTTCATGTCGCAGGACCCGAGGCCGTACATCCTTCCCTCCTCCACGACGGGGGTGAAGGGATCCTTCTCCCATCCCTCGCAGACGGGGACCGTATCGGTGTGGCCGTTGAACATCAGGCGCCGCCCTGGGCGCCCGCCGGCCATCCTCGCGTAGACGTTAGGCCTGCCCGGCTCGACCTCCTCCAGCGCGGTTTTGAGGCCGAGGGCGTCCAGCTCCCGGCGCAGGTACTCCGCCAGCTCGGCCTCCTCCCCCACCACAGACGGGATGCGGATCATCTCCTCCAGCCGCCTCAGGGTGTAGGAGTCGTCGAGGCCGGCGACCAGCTCATCAAACATCATGATCCCTTTGAACGGGGTGAGAGGCTATATGTCTTGCCTACTTCAGGGTCTTGAGCTGGGCGTTATACATCTCCACGATCTCGTCGACCTTGGTCGCGTCCTCCGGTGCCTTGTCCACCCTCCACCTTCCGGTGAACCGGGGGAACCGGATAGCCAGGCCGGACTCCTCCCTGATCCGATTGAAGGCGGCGGTGTGGATGGGGCTGAGGGTGATCTCGTCGCCGAGGACCTCGATGACGAGGCCCGGGCTGAACCAGACATCCGCCTCCAGGAGGGCGTCGACCCGCGGATGCCGGTCCTCACGCCGGTAGTCC
>QMXQ01000061.1 GCA_003662205.1 Candidatus Bathyarchaeota archaeon | reverse complement strand
TCCACAGGGACATCAGGAGGATCGTCGAGGAGCCTGTTCATCCCCCTGAGGATTGCCTCGACGCTCGCCATGACGGTGTCGCCGCTCACGCCGTTGGAGGTGACGTAGCGGTCGCCCCGTCGGAGGCGGACGGTGACGTCGGCGACGGCGTCCGTGCCGCCCGTGATGGCCTTCATGCTGAACCGCTCCAGCCGTATGTCGGCGAAGCTGTCCACCACCTGCCGGATGGCGTTGATGGCGGAGTCGATGGGGCCGTTGCCGACGCCGGAGCCGATGAACTCCTCCCCGTCGATGAGGAGGGTCACCGACGCCGTCGGGGTGATGGAGTTCCCTGTGACGACGAGCAGCTGCTTCAGCTTAACCCTGTCCTCCCGCTTTATGTTCATCACGTTCCGGGCGATGGCGTAGAGGTCGGCGTCGGTCACCTTCTTCCCCGTGTCCCCCAGCCGCTTCACCTCGGCCGCGATCACTTTCAGCTGCTCGGCGTCGGGGTGGAGACCCATCTCCTCGAGCATCGCGTCGATGGCGTGCCTGCCGGTGTGCTTCCCGGCGACGAACCTCCGCCTCCTGCCGACGAGCTCCGGCGTCAGAGGCTCATAGGTCCCGGGGTGGCCGAGGATGCCGTGGACGTGGATGCCTGCCTCGTGGGAGAAGGCGTTGTCGCCGACGATGGGGGTCATCGGGGGCAGGTAGATGCCGCTCAGCCTCTGAACCAGGTCAGAGGTCTCAGCTATCTGCCTCGTGTTGATGCTCGTCTTGACGCCGTACTGGGCGATGAGGCCTATCACCACCTCCTCCAGCGACGCGTTCCCCGCCCGCTCCCCGAGGCCGTTGACGCAGACGTGGACCTGCTCGGCGCCGGCCTCCACCGCGGCGAGGGAGTTTGCCGTCGCCTGGCCGAAGTCGTTGTGAGCGTGGGCGCTGAGGGGGACATCGGTCACGGATTTGAGCTCCTTGAAGAACTCGTAGGTGACCCTGGGAGTCATCACGCCGACGGTGTCGGGGACGTTGATCTTGTCGGCGCCCGCCTCGGAGACCGCCCGGCAGACCTCCTTCAGGAAGCCCATCTCGGTCCGCGTCGCGTCCTCCGGCGAGAACTCGACGGTGACGCCGTGATCCTTCGCGTACTCGAAGCCCTCCACGGCCTGCCGCTTCACCTCCTCCCGGGTCATCTTGAGCTTATGCTTCAAATGCATATCCGAGGTCGCGATGAAGATGTGGATGTAGTCCACGTCGCAGCCGAGGGCCTTGTCGATATCCAGCCTGGTAGGCCGGGCGAGGGCGCAGACCCGCGCCTCCAGTCCCTCCGCGGCGATCCGCTTCACCGCCTCCACCTCCCCCTCGGAGGTTATGGGGAAGCCCGCCTCGATGACGTCGACCCCCAGCTCGTCGAGCTGACGGGCTATGGCGATCTTCTCGTCGATGGTGAAGGTGACGCCCGGCATCTGCTCCCCATCCCTCAGGGTGGTGTCGAAGATGAGGACCCGCTCCGGGGGCTTGACCTCCGTCTTCGCGAGGTAGTGGCTCAGGTAGAACTGCTCAGTCACGCGAGACACCCGATCTTTTTACCATCCTACCCTCCCCCGTGCTAATAACCGTTTTGAGCAACCGGAGTTGCGCATGAATCTGGCGCGGCCGGCAGGATTTGAACCCGCGACCATGGGTTTTCTCCTAGAAGCCTATCCGAAGACCCACGCTCTGTCCAGGCTGAGCCACGGCCGCGCCGGAGAACACATCTCGCCCCACGATAGTTAAGGTTTATTGTCCAGAAGTGATTTACCATGTTGTAGACTCGGCTTGGCGAGGGGTATGAAAAGGGAAAAGGCGATGCCCGTGATCGTGAGCGCGGAGGTCTCGGTCTTCTCCCACGCGACGGAGGACGAGGGGAAGGTCGAGGAGGCGGTCCTCAACGTGATCCCAGGGGAGGACAGGGGACGCCCCAAGGTCCAGAGGCTGACCGGCTACCACAACGACCCGATAACCATGATGACCTGGAGGGTCAGGAAAAGGAAGGCGGCGGCCGAGATATTTCTCGGCCTGATGCGGAGCCTGGCGGCGCGGGACAGATGGAGGCTGATCGAGGAGGCCGAGGATCGGGTGGACGAGGCGGGAAACCTCTACCTCCGCCTGGATAAGCAGAGAGCCTACCGCGGCAGGGCCGTGCTTCACGAGGCAGATCCCATCCGCGTCAAGTTCAGGTTCAGGATACCCCACGGGGCCAAGCCCGTCGGCGCCGTGCGCGACGCCCTCGCTTCGGTCGTAGACGAGATCGAGCGCGAGGCGGATCGCGGGAGTTGATGCGATGCGGAGATTCGTCGACCTCCACCTGAGGCAGCCCGCCGCCGTGGACGAGCTTGAGGGGATGCTGAGATTCGCCGCCGAGCTGGGGTACAGTGGGGTCGCCGTCGCCTCGGAGAGGAAGCCCCCCGAGGAGCTGAGGCGCCTGTGCCGGGAGCTGGGAATAGACCTGATAAGCCGCGTCGATCTCAGGCCGCGGAGCGCGAGGGATCTGACGGCCTCGCTGAGGCGGGTGCGGAGGCGGTTCGAGGTCGTCGCCGTGGACTGCCGTTCCAAGGCGGTCGCGCGCCAGGCCGCGAAGGACCACAGAGTGGACCTCCTCGACTTCCCGGCCTCCCCCTCGGCCCGGGCGAAGGTCTGGTTCGACCGCCAGGAGGCGTCCCTCGCCTCGGGGGCGAACTGCGCCCACGAGATCAACACCTCAGACTTCCTCAGGCTGGGGCCCACGGCCGGCGCCAAGCTCCTCTCCATCATCAGGCGAGAGGTCGAGAACGCGGAGCGGCACGGGGTCCCCGTCGTGCTCTCCAGCGGCGCCGACTCGCGCCTGCTCATGAGGGAGCCCCGCGCCCTGGCCGCGCTCCTCGACCTCGTGGGCGTGGGCGAGGAGGAGGGGCTGGCTATGGTATCATCCGTCCCGTGGAGGATGGTGGAGGTGAACAGGGGGAAGCTCGCCAAGGGGTTCATCGCGCCGGGGGTGAGGGTGGTGGAGCCTGATGCCTGTTAAGCGGGTGAGGCGCCGGTACCTTAGGTTCCGGATCTCCTCGGAGCGGAGGCACCGGGGGGAGGAGGTCGCCGACGCCGTCCAGAAGGGCGTGCTCCGCCTCTACGGCGTCCACGGCCTCTCCCAGATCGCGCCCGTGCTCATCGAGTTCGACGAGAACCGGCAGACGGGCATCCTGAGATGCAGCCATCTCCACCTGAGGCGGATGCGGGCAGCCCTCGCCTACATCACCAGCATCAACGGCACGGCCGCCTCCATCCACGTGCCGAGGATTTCGGGCACCCTCAGGGCGCTGAGATCAAAGTAGAACCGCAGCAACGTGTTCTTTCATTAATCTTTAAACGTCTATTGATAAACTAGAACCCAAGAACCCTAACGATCTGCTTGACCCTCTGCGTAAACCAGATAGATTAACGAGATTGTCAGAGCTAATCAGAATTAGAAAGAAAAGCAGTAAGGTCTAGATCTGTAGCTATTGTTTCTTTACGACTTTAAATATCTCTTAGGATTAAAGGGGAATCAAAGAAAGTATAATTTAATGAGGGCAATACATAACGCTTATTGGCTGACAAAAATCTCTCGAAGTCACCAGCATGCATAACTTTCGCTTCCGTACTCCGTCGTCCTGAGGATGAGCCTCAGGACGGGTAAGTTCTCGGGCGACGCAAAGATGCGTCTGTAGCCTCGCGACAAGCAAGACGGCCCTCAACTTTAACCTCAAAACACTAACAAAATTGACGAAAATTCTAACATCTGCTTAATGTATTTAAATAAAGGCGTTGGTCGTTTATATAGTGAAGGCTATGAAATTCGTCCAACTCAGGTCTCTGAGAGACCTGGTGATGATCGTTGCTTCCTCTCCGACGATGAACGTGATACAGCACCTGAAATCCGGGGAGACGCACCTCTACTTCATCATCGGGGGGACGCTGAGCGAGATCTTCCTCTACTTCGTGAAGGAGGCGAAGGCCGTCGACGGCAGCTTCATCGTCTACAACACCTACACGGGGGAGATCAGCTTCAGCGATCGGCTTAGGCTGGAGCCCAACCAGAACTCCATACCCGTCGTGGAGATCGAGAACCAGGACCTCCTCCCGGAGGAGCTGCTGACCCGGGTGGGCGGCCTCTAGGGATGTCGGAGATGTTCGAGCCTTCAAGTTATCGGTGGTGTGTTGAATGTCTGACAAGAAGTTGCAGATAAGCATAGAGAACGTTGTCGCTTCCGCGACCCTCGACCAGAAGATCGACCTGCTCTCCATCATGAAGGTCTTCAGGAACGTGGAGTACCGGCCCAAGCAGTTTCCGGGGCTCGTCTTCAGGCTGAAGAGGCCGAAGACGGCGACCCTCATCTTCGGCTCGGGGAAGATGGTCTGCACCGGGGCCAAGTCGGAGAAGCAGGCCCGGAGCGCTGTGCGGAAGGTGGTGCGGGAGCTGAAGAACAGCGGCATCATCATCCTCGGGAGGCCGGAGATCGTCATCCAGAACATCGTCGCCTCCGCCAATCTCGGCGGCAGGATCGATCTGGAGACGGCTGCGGACGTCATGGACAACGTGATGTACGAGCCCGAGCAGTTCCCCGGCCTCATATACCGGATGGCCGAGCCCAAGGTGGTGATGCTCCTCTTCGCGAGCGGCAAGCTCGTCTGCACAGGCGCCAAGAACGAGGAGATGGTCCGAGAGGCCGTGGAGAAGCTCCACGCCATCCTGGAGGAAGAGGACCTCATCTACTACGAGTAGCGGGCCGCGCCCCGTGGGGTTGAGCCGTGTGCCGAGGAACAACGACCTGGAGCGGAGGGCGCTGAAGCTCATCTTCGACGCCGACGAGGAGGGCATCCTCCAGAGCGAGATGTGGAAGAAGCTCGGCGTCAGCAGCCGCGAGGGGTCGAGGCTGGCGCTCAAGTTCGAGGAGAAGGGGATCGTCGAGCGCCGGAAGGTGCTCCACGAGGGGCGCTGGACATTCAAGCTCTTCTCGAAGCGGCAGCCGGTCACCATCGACTCCATAAAGGACTGTCCGTGCCTGACGTGCGACGACATCGACAAGTGCTTCCCAGGGGGCGCGAAGTCGTCCATCACCTGCGCGGAGCTCACCAGGTGGATCGAGGCGAACGCCGGCGAGGTCACCGCGGAGCACGGCGTCTGAGCGGGGCTTGGACTTGGCCGAGGGCAGGGGCGAGCTCGCGAAGTATATTGTTGTCTTCGTCGTCCTCATGGCGGCGGCGTTCGGCAGCATCCATCTTCTCAGGGCGACGCTGAGGACCCAGTACCCCTTGATGGTCGTCGTTTCTCAGAGCATGGTCCCGACCCTGGATGTCGGCGACTTCATCTTCGTCGGCAGGATAGACGACTTCGACGGGGTGGCGGCGGCGCCCCCACCCGAGGGGGACATCCTCGTCTTCATGAGGTCCCGGGCCGCCGACGAGTATATCGTCCACAGGGCGGTTGATAAGTTCCAAGAAGGCGGCGGGTGGTGGTTCATCACCAAGGGGGACAACAACCCCACATCCGACGGGCAGCCCGTCCCGGAGGGGCGTGTTGTCGGGAAGGTGGTGGGCAGGGCCCCCATCCTCGGCTACTTCCCCCTCTTCATCAAGACGTCGAGGGGGCTCCTCCTGGTCGCCTCCCTCATGGCCATCGTGTTCTTCGCCGACTACCTCATGCCCCTCAAGCGGCGTGTCGAGGCGGAGGGGCGGTTCCCCTGGGTCACCCTCGCCCCGTTCCTCGCGGCGCCCGTCGCGTACATCGTCTTCTGGTTCACGCCCCAGCTCCATCTTGAGATCGATGTGCTCGTCCTGGCCTGCTGGTACATCGGGTGCTTTACGGCGCCCCTCGCCTTCGGGGACGACGACCTCTGCCTCATGTTCTGGCTCTACCACTTCGTTCTGCTGATGATTCCCATCGGCTGGGACGTCGTCTGGCGGCTGACGGGGATCACACCGAGCATGTGGTGGTACGTCAAGGGGAGCACCGTCCCCCTCACCTGGCTACTGATGAAGGAGACCCCCATGTTCCACAGGGCTTTCACCGTCTTCATCCAGATCATCCTGCCCGGCTGCGCCCTCTTCCTGCTGACGATGACGGCGAAGAGGAGGGGCGTCACGCCGCTGGTGGCGGCGAGCCGCCGGCTGCGATCCTAAAAGCCGCCCTCGGAGTGACACGGTTAAAATACCTATTCCCTCCTTTTTGGATCCGAGCTACTTTGATCCTGCGCGTCGACTACCTAGAGCCGGACGTTTCGTTGACCCTGAGGGAGGCAGCCGAGATCTGCCTCATGTGCGGCGTCTGCTGCGTGGTCAGGGGCCACGCGTGCCACGTCCAGTACGACGACCGGTTCGGCCCGAGGCAGACCTACGTCTATGACTGCCTGGGGGCGGAGGACCCGGCCGGGAACCCGAACATCTGGCTCTGCGTCTCCTGCCACAAGTGCGAGGAGATCTGCCCCTACGAGGTCTCCCCCCTCAGGTTCATCGAGGCCCTCAGGGCCCAGGCCTTCCAGCGAGGGTTGATACACCCTGTGATGCTGGGGGAGGTGGAGCAGGTGCTCTCCACGGGCTACGCGTTCCCCCTCACCCCCTCGGCCGCGAGGCGGAGGGAGGAGCTCGGGCTGGAGCCGATTCGGGCTGAGGCCGCCGACGAGCTCGGGCGCATCGCAGAGGCGACGGGCTTCGCCCGGAAGCTGAGGAAGATCAAGGAGGCCCAGGGTTGAGACGGTTCGCCTTCTTCCGGGGATGCTTCATACCCGTGAGACTCCCCCACATAGAGCAGGTCTCCCGGAGGGTGCTGCAGGAGCTGGGGGTGGACCTCCTCGACGTGGGGGGTTTCAGCTGCTGCCCGGAGCCCATGGGCTTCGGCCTCAACGACAAGCTGACGTGGATGGCCATCGCCGCCCGGAACATCTCCCTGGCCGAGGACGAGGGGCGCGACATCCTCACCCTCTGCAACGGCTGCCTCTACACCCTGAAGCAGGCGAACGTGGCGCTGAAGGAGAACGAGGAGCTGAGGGAGAAGGTCAACGAGGCCCTCGCCGCCGCCGACCGCCAGTTCAGGGGGACCGTCGAGGTCAAGCACTTCGCGCAGGTGCTGCTGGAGGACGTCGGCCTCGACAGGGTCAGGGGGCGCGTCGAGGCGCCCCTGACGGGCCTCACCGTGGCGTGCCACACGGGCTGCCACATTGTCAGCCCCCTGGAGGTGATGCGTTTCGACGATCCCTACGACCCCGTCGTGCTGGACGGGATGGTGTCCGCCCTCGGGGCGACGCCCGCGGACTACGACCTGAAGCCCCTCTGCTGCGGGTGGACCTTAACCAACTACGGTACGAGGGAGTCCGCCTCCAAGCTCCTCGGGGCGAAGCTGACGGCGATGCACGAGGCCGGCGCCGACTGTATCACCGTCATCTGCCCCCAGTGCCACTACCAGTTCGACATGGGCCAGATGATGGCCGCCCGAAGCATGGGCCTCGACTTCCGCCTGCCCACCCTGTTCTACACGCAGCTTCTGGCCCTGGCGATGGGCTACGGTCTCGACGAGATACATTACCGGCGTCACCGGGTCAGGGATCCCGCGTTCGAGGAGAAGCTAAGGAGGGTTGCGGCGTGAAGGTGCCGACGGTTTGCATCTACTGCGGCACCGGGTGCCTGCTCCACCTCAAGGTCAGGGAGGGCAGGGTCGTCGGCGTTCTCCCCCATGAAGGGGGCGCCGGGGAGGGAAGGCTCTGCATCAAGGGTTGGAGCGCCCACGAGTTCATCCACCACCCAGACCGTCTGAAGAGGCCCCTGGTCCGTCGGGGCGGCGACCTTAGGGAGGCGAGCTGGAGAGAGGCCCTCAGCCTCGTCGCCGAGGGGCTGGGCAGGGCGAAGGCCGAGCATGGGAGCGACGCCGTCGCCGTCCTCTCCTCGGCGAAGGCGACGAACGAGGAGAACTACCTGCTGCAGAAGTTCGCCCGCGCCGTCGTGGGCACGAATAACATCGACCACTGCGCGAGGCTCTGTCACGCGAGCACGGTGACCGGCCTCATCGCCTCCTTCGGGAGCGGGACCATGACCAACTCGCTGGAGGACGTGGAGGATGCGGACGCCATCTTCATCATCGGCTCGAACACGTCGGAACAGCACCCCCTCATAGCCCGCAGGATCATCAGGGCCGTGAAGAGCGGGAGCAGGCTCATCGTGGCGGACCCCAGGGCCATCGACCTCACAGCCTACGCCGACGTCCACCTCCGCCACAGGCCGGGGACGGACGTCGCCCTGCTGAACGCGATGATGAACGTGATCATCGCCGAGGGCCTCGAATCCCTCGGTCC
>QMXQ01000060.1 GCA_003662205.1 Candidatus Bathyarchaeota archaeon | reverse complement strand
GAAGACCTTCCATCGACAGGATGACCTCCGCCGCCTCCCGGGTTACCGGTCTTCCCTGCAGGGCACTGTCCAGGATGGAGTCTAACTTCATCGGTCTCGCCCCTCCGGAATGAAAGTATAGTTTGGCCTCCAAGTGGTCTTTGTTCTCTCTAGGACCCAGCCCCGCCTCATCCAACTAATTGCTACCCCGGCGTTTCATAAATCCTCCCTCTATCAGTGATGAAAAAGAACCGTCCAAACACTTCATTTTCGGAACATACCGTCGAGTGGAACCCCCGGTTCTCTTCAGGGTCTCGGAGGATGGATATGACACAGGACGCGTCGTCTGCGTCGCCTTCGACGTCTTCGTGGGTCGCATGCAGGTCCTGAACGTCCACGAGATGATGAAGCTGGAGAACAAGTTGAACAACGTCGGAAAAATACTTTTTCAGGGGGCGCTGCCGGGGCCGACGAGTTCGGTCCCATCATCCGCAGCGCCATCAAGTCTGAGGACTTTCGGAGGCTCAAAGCCGTGCTGAAGCTCCTAGACGGGGAAATGCCCTTGAATCTCCTCCGTAATGACGAATAGCTAGCAAAGAGAACATTGCGCGCGTATTTTTCCTCATTTTCCTTAGGATGGTATGTAAGAAGCGTGTTTGGGTTTTGGGGGTATTACTTTGGGCGTTCCTGTGGTGTAATGATAAGAGGCTCCACGCGAGTGATTCAGGAGTATAGAAAAGGCTGCTCCGCGTTTTTGTTGTAGAGTTCGAAGAACGACTCCGGGCCATCGTACATGGTTTGGATTAACGCCTGTCTGCCCAGTCGCTCCTCGATAACTCCGCACATACGGGCGCCGGCTACATAGAAGCTACGACCAATGACCCCCCGATCCCAGGCGAGCTTGTCGAGCTCCTCTCGTGGAACCTTGCCGATCTTCGACAGGATCATGTCAACGTTCCTCAGGTGCTCTCTGACCTGTTCAGGGTCGTCGAGATACTGGAAATCCTTCTCGTCGGGCGCCGGGAATATCTCCCTCGCTTTGTATGCCACATATGTGCACATGCCCTCGTTGTGTATATTTCTCAGTATTCCTATCCTCTGGTCATCCTCCGGGTATGCCCTATCCGATTGTTCCTCGCAGTAGCTGTATCCAACGTGAAACAGCTCGTGCACCAGTGCGTTCAGTATGTTATCCGGGTTGTCGTTCCAGTAGGTAGCGGCGACGTTGATGACAATTTCTCCCATGGCGAAGGCCCTTGGGGGAATGAAGGCGGTGAAGTATACCCTGATTCCTAGGTCTGCGTCTTCCGGGAGATAGGAGCAGAGATGGGGAAGAGCTTTGTCGATGAACCGCTGTCGTCCCTCGATGATCCTCCGCGTGTTTTTTAAGAATAGCCTGCTTTGCCTTTGTTCTGGTGTGAGTTCAGACCATCCCTGTATCCTGTTGCGCCAATCTTCAAAGTCTATCTCGTATTTCACCTGCTTGGCCCAGTCGAGTGTATATCTCTGAGCGGGATATGCTTCCCAGAACCTCTCTTGGTTCTTTAGCACCCACTCCGGCTCGAAGACGATCTTCTCAAGTGCCTCGGTGTTGAACTCGATCTTTGATTTTAAGCAGGTCAAGGCTTCATCCCTTTTGTGCGCGTCCATATACGCTAAAGTATTAAAACCTCCCTACTGATCGAATGCTCGGTGTGTTTCCTCGGAGTGTTGAGTTCTTGCATCTTCTGCTGGTAGCGTCCTCAGACGCGCCGTCGACCCTCGACGCGATTCGCGGCCTGGCGTCCGCCGCCGCCCGCAGGGGCCACCGGGTCACGGTCTTCTTCCAAATGTCTGGGGTCAAGCTCCTCGGCGCCTCATGGGCGAACCGCTTTGCATCCCTCGCCTCTCTCGGGGTGAGGCTCCTCGCGTGCAGGACCAGCGCCAAGGAGGAGGGCGTAGAGAACGAACTGGCGGGGGAGGCGGAGATGAGCAGCCTTGGAGAGCTCGTCGATCTGCTGGACCGCAGCGACAGGGCTCTCTTCCTCGGCTGAGGAGGTGCGCAGCTTGGGTGGGGTGATGATCGTCGTAACGAGCGGCCCGAGGGCGGTGTCCCGGATCGGGGGTGCACTGCGCCTCGCCGCCGCCATGCTCGGAATGGACTACCCGCCGGTCCTCGTCTTCCTCGACGAGGGGGTCAACTGCCTCCGTCCCGGCGCGCTCGACCCCGGCCTGTGGGACTACCTCAAGGCGTCCGCGGACCTCGCCGACGTTCACGTACTCTCCGAGTCCCTTGAGGAGAGGGGGCTGGGGGTCGACGACCTCGACCCGCGGCTCGGGGCGACGCCGATAGACATGGACGGGTTGGCCGAGATGGCGGAGGAGGTCGAGGTGACGGTCGCCTTCTAGGGGGATGGTTGGGATGAGGTTGTTGTTCGTCGTGGGCCGCGCGCAGGAGACCGAGACTGTTTTCAGTTTGGCGGATGAGATGGCCCGAGACAGCGGTCGCATCGTCTTTCTTTTCACCGGGGACGGCTGCCGGCACGCGGCGGACCCCGAGCTGGTGGGGACGCTTCGCTTCGCCGAGGGCATCTACGTCTTGGAGGAGGACTGCAGGTCGAGGGGTCTCCAGGGCCGTCTAGTCGAGGGGGTTGAGGCCACGGACTACGACGGCTGGGTTGATCTCCTCGAGGCCTGCGACAGGGTCGTCTCGTGGGCCTAGCTCTCGACCCACCAGATCCACCCGCGCCGCTCCTTGGAGCGTTCGCCCTTGATGACGCCTTGGAGGCGGAGCCTGTTGAGGAAGACGGCGGTGGAGTCGGGGCAGCGGACCATCCGCTTCTCCGTCTCCTCCTGCACCTCCCGGGTGGTCAGGGGCCTGCCCGCCGCCCTCAGCACCGACAGGATGAGGTCGACTGCCTCCTCCCCCTCCAGTCTCTTGTAGTCCATCTCCGGTTAGGAGGAGGGGGCAGCCTTTTTATCTGCTGTGTCTCTGTTGATCGATCGAGGTGTACCCGGGTTGAAGTTGTTCACCGTCGGGCCGGTCGCCTGCTACCCTGAGGTTCTGGAGGAGATAGGTCGCCAGATGTACAGCCACAGGAGCAGGGAGTACCTGGACCTCCACTACGAGACCGTCGATCTCCTCAAGCGGTTTCTGGAGACCGAGAGCCAGATCTTCCTCTTCTCCAGCACGGGCACCGGCTTCATGGAGGCATCCATACGGAACTGCGTCCGCCGCAGCCTCCTCTGCTGCATCAACGGCAGCTTCGGGAAGCGGTTCGCCGACGTCGCCGTCGCCAACGGCAGGGTCGTCGAGAGGCTTGAGCCGCCCCTCGGCGAGCCGGTCCTGCCGGATATGTTGGAGGATGCGCTTGCCCGGCACCCGGAGGTGGAGGCCGTCGCCCTCACCCACAACGAGACGAGTGCTGGCCTCATCAATCCGCTGAGGGAGCTGGCCTCCGCGGCGAAGGCCCACGGCAAGCTCGTCTTCGTGGACGCCGTCAGCTCCATGGGCGGGACCGAGATCAAGGTCGACGAATGGGGCATCGACGTCTGCTTCTCCAGCAGCCAGAAGTGCTTCGGGGTGCCGCCGGGCCTCGCCGTCGGCAGCGTCAGCGAGGAGGCGCTGAAGCTCTCGGAGGCGGCCGTGGATAAAGGCTGGTACTTCGACTTCAAGCTCTGGGAGCGCTACCAGAAGCGGGGCAGAGGCACCCCCGTCACCTCGGTGATCCCCCAGATAGCCGGCCTCAACCGGATCCTGAGGCTCATCGAGGAGCGCGGCGGCAAGGAGTGGTACTTCAACCTCTACCGGCGCCGGAACCTGAAGATCAGACGGGGCGTGGAGCGGCTGGGGCTGTCGATCTTCCCGAGGAAGGGCTACGAGAGCCCGACGGTGAGCTGCGTAAACGCGCCGGAGGGCGTCGAGGGCGCCCTCATCTACGAGAGAATGCGGGGGAAAGGGTTCGAGCTCGCCATGGGCTACGGTGACCTCAAGGAGACGACCTTCAGGATCGGGAACATGGGCCACATAGAGGAGAGGGACATCGACCTGATGCTGGAGGCCCTCGGGGAGGTCCTCGCCGCCCTCTGAATCGTCACCATCTAATGCCGAAGGTTTTGAACTCCCCTGTGGGGGGCTCCCGGGCGACCTCTAGGCCGGTGACCACGGCCAGCGGCGGCCCCCTCCTGCACCACTGGACGAGCTTCTCGACCTGCTCCTCCTCGCCCTCGACGACTGCCTCGACTCTGCCGTCGGGGAGGTTCCTCACCCAGCCGGTGAGCCCGAGTTCCAGCGCCTTCCTCCGGGTGTTGCTCCTGTAGAAGACGCCCTGGACCCGGCCGGAGACGTAGATGTGGACGCGGATGACGGCCATCTTAGCTCCGCTCTACGCCGTATTTGGCTGAGATGTAGCAGCCCCCCTCCTGGGAGACCATGCAGGGGCCGACAGGCGACTCCGGCGTGCAGACGGTGTTGAAGAGGGGGCAGTCCCAGGGGTAGATGAGGGCCCGGAGGACCTCGCCGCACCGGCAACCCTCGGGCATCGCGTAGCTCTCCTCCACCTCCATGTCGAAACGCTTGGAGGCGTCGTACTCCTCGAACCGGCGGCTCACGGCGAGGCCCGACCGGGGTATGGTGCCGATGCCCCGCCACGGCGCGTCCACCGGCTCGAAGGCCTCCGCCATCAGCTCCAGCGCCCGGGGGTTCCCCTCCTCCTTGACGACGCGGCTATACTCGTTCTCGATCTCGCCCCTGCCCTCGTCGAGCTGGCGGAGGATCATGGCGACGGCGAAGAGGACGTCGAGGGGCTCGAAGCCGGCGATGACCTGGGGCACTCTGTGCCTGGTCTCGACCTCCCGGTAGCCCTGGACGCCTATGATGGTGCTGACGTGGCCGGGGTTGATGAAGCCGTCAACGGGGGTCTCCCCCGCCTCTAGGAGGTGCATCATCGCCGGCGGGATCAGGAGGTGGGCGGAGTAGATGCTGAAGTTCTCCGGCGGCCCCGCGATGAGCTCGGCGGCGGCGGTGGGGGCGGTGGTCTCGAAGCCGACGGCGAAGTGGACGACCTCGTTGTCAAGCCTCTCCGCGATCCTCACGGCGTCGTGGATGCCGTAGACGATGCGGATGTCCGCGCCCCTCGCCTTCGCGTCGGCCAGGGAGCCCCGCCCCGCGGGGACCCGGACCATGTCGCCGAAGGTCGTCACGGTGACGCCGCTCTCGGCGAGCCTGATGGCGGAGTCGATGCGGTTGGGCGGGACGGTGCAGACGGGGCAGCCCGGCCCCATCAGCACCTCGACGTTGGGCGGGAGCAGGCTCCTCAGCCCGTACTTGGTGATGGTGTCCTCATGGGTGCCGCAGACGTGGACGATCCTGACGCGCCGATCCCCCGCCAGCTCCTCTATGAGGCGGCAGACGTCCCTGGCCATCCTGCTGTCGCGGAAGCTCCTGACGAAGGGGAACATTTTCTTGATCTTGAGAGGCGGCAGATATAAATGGTTCAGGGCGCCCTGGGGCTGCGGGCGCCGCCAAGAAAAAATTTAAAAATTCGTTCTCCGTCGCCATTTTTTGGGAGGTGTGGCAAGTTGTCTGCAGCTCCCCAGATGAGTGGAACACCGATTCTGATCTTGAAGGAGGGAACCTCCCGTACCCGCGGGAGGGGCGCTCAGAGGAACAACATCGCGGCCGCCATGGCGGTGGCCGAGGCGCTGAAGACGGCCCTCGGGCCGAAGGGTATGGATAAGATGCTCGTCGACAGCTTCGGCGACGTCACCATCACCAGCGACGGCAGGACCATCCTCGACGAGATGGACATCCAGCACCCGGCGGCGAAGATGATGGTCGAGGTGGCGAAGACCCAGGACCAGGAGGTGGGGGACGGGACCACCAGCGCCGTCGTCGTCGCGGGCGAGCTCCTCAAGCTGTCCCAGGAGCTGATGGACAGGCAGGTCCACCCGACGGTGATCCTCGACGGCTACAGGGAGGCCTCGAACAGGGCCCTCGAGCGGCTGGAGGAGATCGCTATCCCCATCGACCCCGAGGACCGGGAGCACCTGCGGAAGGTCGCGATGACCTCCATGGCGAGCAAGCTGGTGGCCGGCAACAGGGAGCAGCTCTCCGACATCGTCGTCTCCGCCATCCTCCACATCGCCCGGAGGGAGGGGGACCGCCTGAAGGTTGACCTCGACGACATCATGGTCGAGAAGCAGCCGGGGGAGTCGCTGACGGAGACGAAGCTCATCGAGGGCGTCATCATCGACAAGGAGGTGGTCCACCCGAAGATGCCGAAGCGGGTGGAGAACGCCAAGATCGCTCTCGTCAAGAGGGCCCTAGAGGTGAAGAAGACCGAGTTCGACGCCAAGATCAACATCGAGACCCCCGAGGAGATCGAGGCCTTCCTCCGGCAGGAGGAGGAGATGCTCCGCGAGATGGTCGAGAAGATCAAGGGCGTCGGCGCCAGCGTCCTCTTCTGCCAGAAGGGCATCGACGACATGGCCCAGCACTTCCTCGCGAGGGAGGGGGTGCTGGCGGCGAAGCAGGTGAAGGCGTCGGACATGGAGAAGCTGGCGAAGGCGACTGAGGGGAGGATCGTCACCGACCTCGACGACCTCACCCCCGCCGACCTCGGGGAGGCCGGCCTCGTCGAGGAGCGAAAGATCGGGGATGAGAAGATGATCTTCGTCGAGGGATGCAAAAACCCGAAGGCCGTCGCCATCCTCATCCGCGGCGGCTCCGAGCGCATCGTCGACGAGGCCGAGCGATCCATCCACGACGCCCTCTGCGTCGTCCGTGACGTGGTCGAGGAGCCGAAGATCGTCGCGGGCGGAGGCGCCCCCGAGATCGAGGTCGCCCGGGCCGTCCGGGAGCACGCCGTCGACCTCCCGGGCCGGGAGCAGCTCGCGCTGGAGCGGTTCGCCGACGCCTTCGAGGCGATACCCGCGACCCTGGCGGAGAACGCCGGCCTCGACCCCATCGACGTCCTCTCCGAGATCAAGGCCCGCCACGAGAAGGGCGAGACCTGGGTGGGCGTGGACGTCCTCGGGGGCCGCGTGGAGGACATGCAGAAGCTGGAGGTCTACGAGCCCCTCTCCGTCAAGAAGCAGATCGTCAAGTCGGCGACGGAGGCTGCCGCCATGATACTGAAGATCGACGACGTCATCGCGGCCGCGAAGATGAAGCCGCCGAAGACGCCGGAGGGCGAAGAGACGCCGGGGGAGACACCCCCATACTAGGAGGGTGACGAGATGGCATACCTAGCAGGCGGACAGCCGGTCCTCATCCTGAAGGAGGGAACTCAGCGGAGCCGAGGGCGTGAGGCCCGGAGGCGGAACATTGCCGTGGCGGTGATCGTCGCCGAGGCGCTGAAGACCGCCCTCGGGCCCCGCGGTATGGATAAGATGCTCGTCGACAGCCTGGGGGACATCACCATCACCAACGACGGCGCCACAGTCCTCGACGAGATGGAGCTGGAGCACCCCATCGGGAAGATGATCAAGGAGGCGGCGAAGACCCAGGAGGACATGGTCGGCGACGGCACGACGACGGCGACCATCATCACCGGAGAGCTCCTGCGGAAGGCGGAGGAGCTCCTCGAAGACGACATCCACCCGACGATCATCGTCAGCGGCTTCAGGAAGGCGGCGGAGCGGGCGCTCGAAATCCTCGACGAGATCAGCGTCGACGTCGACCTCGACGACAGGGAGACCCTGAGGAAGGTCGCGCTGACGTCGATGAGCAGTAAGGCCATCGGCGGCGCAGCCGACCACTTCGCGGAGATCGCCATCGGCGCCGTCAGGCAGGTCGCCGAGAAGAGGGGCGAAGAGAACTTCGTCGACAAGGACAACATCCAGATCGTGAAGAAGGAGGGCAGGAGCCTACAGGAGACGGAGCTGATCAGGGGCGTCGTCCTCGACAAGGAGGTGGTCCACCCGGGGATGCCGAAGCGGGTGGAGAACGCCAAGATCGCCCTCGTCAACGCGCCCCTGGAGGTCGAGAAGACCGAGTTCGACGCCGAGATCAGGATCAGGGACCCGGCGCACATCCAGGCCTTCCTCGACCAGGAGACCCGGCTCCTTGAGAAGATGGTGGAGCAGGTGAAGGAGGCCGGCGCCAGCGTCCTCTTCTGCCAGAAGGGCATCGACGACATCGCCCAGCACCTGCTGGCGAAGGCCGGGATCCTCGCCGTCAGGCGGGTGAAGGAGTCCGACATGGAGAAGCTGGCGCGGGCGACAGGCGCCGAGATCATCACCAGCTTCGAGGACCTGAGGGCCGAGGACCTCGGCTGGGCGGGCCTCGTCGAGGAGCGGAAGGTCGCCGACGAGAAGATGGTCTTCGTCGAGGAGTGCAAGGAGCCCACGGCCGTCTCCGTTCTCATCAGGGCCGGCCTTGAACGGATGGTGGACGAGGCGGAGCGGGCGATGGACGACGCCCTCTCGGTGGTCGCCGACGTG
>QMXQ01000059.1 GCA_003662205.1 Candidatus Bathyarchaeota archaeon | reverse complement strand
GCACTGGGGCGTCGAGCCCGACATCATGGCGACGGCGAAGGGCCTCTCCAGCGGCTACCTCCCCCTGGGCGCCGTCATCGCCTCCGACAAGGTCTACGACACCTTCAAGGATCCCTTCGCCCACGGCCACACCTTCGGCAGCCACCCCGTCGCCTGCGCCGCCGGCGTCGCCGTCATCGACCACCTGGAGAAGCACAGGCTGGTCGAAAGGTCCGCCAAGCTAGGCGGATACCTCCTAAAGCAGCTGGAGACCCTCCGAGACCACCCATCCGTGGGCGACATCCGAGGACTCGGCCTCTTCGCCGGCATCGAGTTCGTCAGGAACAAGGAGTCGAAGGAGCCGTTTCCAACCGAAACCAAGTTCAGCCAACGGGTGCTGGAACGCTGCATCCGCAACGGCCTCCTCGTCTACCCCGGCACGGCCACCGTTGACGGCGTCCGGGGCGACCACATCCAGGTGGCGCCGCCCCTGGTGGTGACGCGGCCCCAGATCGACGAGATCGTCGAACTTCTGGACAGGTCCATAGCGGAGGCGGAGCGGGAGGTCCTCTGACCCCTATGTGAGGTGATGCAGTGGTCAAGATCTCGTACATGCCGGCGGAGGAGCTCGTCATCCTAGAGATGGTGGAGTACGGGCTGCGGGAGCTCGCCGAGACCTGCGCATTGCTCATCGAGGTGGGACGGCCCGTCATCCTGAACTGGGCTGAGGGCGTTGCTTTCCATCATCAGCCCCTGCCGTTCAACACGAAGGAGCTTATGAAGGAGCGGATGAAGGGGCGCATCTACTGGGCGAGCGTCATCTACGCCGCGATGCCCGAGTACAGGCCGGTCCTCAAGGTCGGCACCCGGGACATCCCCGTCGTGGCTACCCCAAACCCCGTGCTGAAGCAGGTGGCACGATGGATGAGGGCACGTCTGGAGAAGGGGTTATAAGCACAACTCTTCTTTGGCGACGTCCCCTGTTGATGCCGGGGATGGGAAGCCTCCCAGAGATGAGAAGCTGGTGTGGACGGGGCTACGCCGCGGTTACGCCCATATTTTTAAAAGCTCAAAGTGAATCACCTATAGGATTCAAAGAGGGACGTTGAATGAGAGACGAGGCGATCAAGATCTTCGAGGAGGCGCGCTCAGAGGGGCGGGACTTCCTCTTCGAGCATGAGGCGAAGAAGCTCTGCGCCCTCTACGGGCTCCCCGTGACCACCTTCACGATCTCGAAGACGGAGGATGAGGCCGTGGACGCGGCGAAGGAGATCGGGTTCCCCGTCGTCCTGAAGATCGTGTCACCCCAAGTCCTCCACAAATCGGACGCGGGCGGCGTCCTTATCAACATCGAGGACGAGGACGGGGTGCGGACTGGATACAGGAAGATCCTGGAGAACGTTAAGGCGAAGGTTCCAGGCGCCGTTATCACGGGGATTCTCGTCCAGGAGATGGCCCCCAGCTCCACCGAGATCATCGTCGGCTCCACCAAGGACCCGACCTTCGGCCCCACCCTCATGTTCGGCCTTGGCGGCATCTTCGTCGAGATCCTGAAGGACGTCTCCTTCAGGCTCGCGCCCATCACTAAGACGGACGCCGAGGAGATGATCAGGGAGATCCGGTCGTACAAGATCCTGGAGGGCGCCCGGGGGATGCCCAAGGCCGATCAAGAGGCCATCGTCGACATCCTGCTGAAGACGTCGAAGATGCTGATGGAGTGCCCCGAGATCAAAGAGCTGGACATGAACCCGGTGCTCGTCTACGAGAAGGGCGCCAAGATCGTCGACGCCAGGGTCATCCTAGAGTGATTCGGGTCACCCTCCGGCCAACCATTTTTTGAAGTTCCTGATCTCAGCGAAGGCCAGGAGCGCCAGGGAGGCCAGCGTCGAAGCCGTCAGAACAGTCGAGCCGTTCCCGCCGGTGACTACGTCCAGAGCCTCGGCGGTCGCGGCCCACGACGCCGCGACGCTCCCGGCGACGAAGGCAGCGGCTGAGGGGCGTGGGACCCTGATCTCAACGGAGTCGGAGGACGCGGAGAAGGTTCTTCCCTCGTGGAGGTACTGGACCGACGCGGGTCTGAGGGTGTACACGCCGCCCGAGCCGAGCCTGAGGGTGTAGGTCAGCGTCCTCGACTCCCCGGGCCGCAGCACGCTCCACGTCCCCGTCGTGGACCCCGATATGATGGCGACGCTCATCTGGTACCCCTGAATCGAGGCGCTGTCGTCCAGCACCACTTCCTCCATGGGGCGGTCGTCATCATTCCTCACGGTCACGGCGACCTGGACCTCGCCCCCGGCCGGCGCCACCTGGGGCGTCGCCTGCTTGGCGACCTGGACGTTCAGGGGCATGGGGGCGGAGACGATGATCTGGAAACTGGACGAGCCGAGGGTCGACCCCGGCGGAGCCACCGTCAGCCTTACACCCTGCTCCCGCATCATCTGCGCGAACTGGGGGTCCGCGAGGGGCGCCGAGGTGGTCAGCTTGGCTACCTGTTGCCCCTCGGGGCCTGCCTCCTGGGTCTGGTTGGGCGCCACGATCAGCACGTTGGAGAGGTCGGCGTCGGATGAGAAGCTGACGGGGGCCTCCACCCCGAGGAGGTGGAGCGGATCGAAGATGTTGTCGGGCATGGCCTGGACGCCGTTCTCCCAGAATGAGACGCCGCCCGAGAGGCCGAGGGGGGCGTCGAAGGAGGGCAGGAGGCTGCTCACGTTGAACCGGTCCAGCTCTTCCATGGGCACGTAGCTGCTCAACATCGCCAGGTTGATGAAGCCCGTGAAGAACATCGTGCCGTCCGCGGAGTCGGGGGTCGACCCGGGGATCAGCCTACCGTTCTCGAAGGCCTCCTCCACCACCTCTGCTAGGCCTCCCCGCTCGACTGGGATCTGGCCGAGGAGGGCGTCCGCCACCTCGCTGAGCTCCGCGGAGGATTGGTACATGACGATGGAGATCGGGGGAAGCTCCACGCCGCTTTCGTTGGATATGGGCGGGCTGAAGGCCATCAGCTGGCTCAGGCTTGTGTCGAAGGCGTCGGAGAAGGCTGAGGAGATGACCTCGGCGCGCTCCCCGGCCGCCTCGGGCGGGACGTCTACGTAGATCACGATGAGGGCGGTGGGCGGCATGAGGCTGGTTATGGAGCCTATGTCGAAGCCCTCGGGCATACCCGTCTCGGGGAGATTATCGAGAAGGGAGTCGTGGGAGACAAACACGGCGGCCAGCAGACCCTCACCCGCGAGGCTCCCCATGTCGACGCCCCCGACCGACATCTCGCTGTCGAGGAACAGGTCCACAACATAGGCCCCTCCATCCTCGTCGACGAAGCCGAGGAGGTTCTCGGAGAAGAAACCGTCGTCTGAGGCCGCGGCTCCGGGGGTGAATGAGACGCTCGCGGGGGCCGCTACAAGCAGGAGGAAGATGGTGAGCATCGTTGAGACCGCCGTAACGGTGGCGGAGCCGGGCCTGGGCTTCCCTCCCAGCTTGATCCTCAGCGCCTCGGACCAGGGCGCGAAGCGTCCCTCGATCCGCTTTCCCACCTCGGCGCCGACCAGGGCAGCGAAGCAGATGATGACGATCTTCTCAGCAAAATCGATCATGAGGGGGGTGACCAACTCCGTCAGAACCTCCTGGGGCCCCTCGGGGCCGCCCGTCTCCATGAAGCCCACCAGCTGCTCGAACACCCTGCCTATTACGGGCGCCTCCATGAGCGTGGCCAGGGAGAGTCCTCGGGGGAGGGGAGGCAACAGGGTGAAGGGATCTTGAACACCTCCTGCGGCCAACAGCTCCGACACGGTCTGGACGATGTTGAAGATGGAGACCGCGAGGATCGGCACGAAGAAGAGGAACACGGAGATCATGGTGAGGACGGCGCCCACCCTGCGGCGGATGATGAGGCCGCCGAGGAAGGCGACGCCGCCCCACAGGGCCGAGAGCGCCACGAACCTGAGGGGGTCGCCCAACAGGAGGAATGCCGTCGCGAGCAGGGTCAGCAGGGATGAGCCGAACGTGGGGCCAAGCCAGTCAGCGATGAGCAGCAGCGCCGGGTCCAGCAGCACGTAGCCCAGCGTGAACACGAGAAACACTCCCAAGAAGTACGCGACGGTCTTCCTCAACCCTTACACCATAATGGGGGTACTTCCACCCTCGATAAATCATTTTTCAGAGAAAACTCACCCATGCGTCAATTCTTTAAGGCGACGGGACGTTATGGATCACGGTGAAACGTTTGCTGAGTATAAACAGGCTGGCCCACAAGCTGGTCGAGGAGCTCCTGGCGGAGCCCGACTACTACGGCGTGACGGTCGAGAGGCTCCCGTCAGGGGCGACGGTCATCGACACGGGCCTCGAGGCACCCGGCGGATACGAGGCGGGGCTGATGACGACGCGGATCGCGATGGGCGGAGCCGGGACGGCCTCCCTAGGATACGCCGACTTCGGAGGCGTCAAGCTGCCGACAGTCATCGTCTCCACCGACCACCCTGCCATCGCCCTCTTCGGCGCCCAGCTCGCCGGATGGAGGATAAAGCCCGAGGGGTACACCGCCGACTGCTCGGGGCCCGCCCGGGCGCTGGCCCTGAAGCCGAAGAAGGTGTTCAGGAAGATCGAGTACCAGGACGAGGCGGACGTCGCCGTCCTCCTCCTGGAGACGGATAAAAAACCCCCGGACAACGCCGCCGTCTTCGTCGCCGAGGCCTGCGGCGTCGACCCCAAGAACGTCTACATGCTGCTCACCTCGACCACCTCCCTGGCGGGCATGGTCCAGATCTCCGGCAGGGTCGTGGAGACGGGGCTGTTCAGGCTCGACGTCCTCGGCCTCGACCTGAAGAAGGTGCTGCACGGCGTCGGGTACGCGCCGGTGATGCCGGTGCACACGGACTGGGGGAAGGCGATGGGCCGGGCAGAGGACGCCCTCACCTACGGCGGCGTCACCAGCTACATCGTCGACGAGGACGACGAGACCCTGAGGGACCTCGCGGAACGGGCGCCGTCATCCAACTGCAAGGACTACGGGAAGACCTCCTACGAGATCTACAAAGCCGTCGACTTCGACTTCACCCAGATCGACCCGGCGCTGTTCGCGCCCGCCGTCGTGACCCTGACGAGCGCCCGAACGGGCGCCACCTTCACCGGCGGCGAGATAAGCACCGAGGTCCTCAAGAGCTCCATCCAAGACTGACAACTCGACCGTCAGCCGCCGGCGATCCCCCCCAGTTTTTTGAAGACCTCCCTGTTCGCCTCCAGGCTCTTCTTGTATAGCTCGTAGTAGCCGTCGTAGATTCTCTTCCTCTCCGGGTCAGGGATCATCCTGACCTTCTCCCCGATCCATTTCTCGATGACGCGGTGGTCCTTGATGACGCCGGAGCCGAGGCCCGCGAGGAGGGCGTCCCCCAGGGGTGCACCGGCGGCGTCCGGGATGTAGTCCATCTCCAGGCCCGTGACGTCGGCGATGATCTGCCTCCAGAGCCTGGACCTGGCGCCGCCGTCGACCAGCGTCGCCCGGTTTACGGGGAGCCCGGCCTCCCTCGCCGCCTCGATGCTGTACCTCATGGCGTACGCGACGCCCTCCAGGACGGCCCTGAACAGGTGCGGCCTGGTGTGGAAGACGGAGAGGCCGAGGAACGCGCCCCTGAGGTGCTCGTCCCAGTAGGGGGCTCGCTCGCCCACCACCATGTGGGGAAGGAAGACGAGGCCGTCGGAGCCCGGGGGCACCCGCTCGGCCTCAAGGTCGAGGAGGTGGTACGCGTCCTCGTCGAGGTCGGCGGCCAACGCCTGCTCCAGCTTTCCCAACTCGTCCCTGAACCATCGGACGCAGTAGCCGGCGGTGACGACACCGGTGAAGGAGTAAAGATAGCGCCTGCCGTTGACGACGTAGGGGAAGTTAACGAGCCGGGGTGAGAGCCTGGGCCTGTGGCTGATGAAGCCGTTGCACATGGAGGTGCCGAGCATGGACGCCAGGTCGCCGTCGAGGATGGCCCCCCCGGCGAGGGCGCTCATGGGGGCGTCGATACCCCCAGCGCAGACGGGGGTCCCCGGCCGCAGCCCCGTCCACCGGCTGCTCTCGGCGGTGGTCTCCTCCACTACCTCCTCCGATGAGAAGACCTCCTCGGGGAAGAGGCTCCGGGGGATGCCAAGCTCCTCCATCATCTCCTCCGACCAAGTGCGCCTGTGGATGTCAAAGATGCCGCCGTAGTTGCCGGCGCTGGAGAGGTCGATGCTCTCGACGCCTGTGAGCTTGTGGATGCAGTAGGCGTTGGGCGTCATGAACCTGTGGATACGGCCCCAGACCCCGGGCTCGTGCCTCTTGATCCAGAGCATCTTCGTGTAGCCGTAGTAGGGGTCGACGACGTTGCCGGTGACCTCGAAGAGGGTGTCGACGCCGACGTGTTCCTCGACCCATCGGCACTCCCTCGTCGCCCTTCTGTCCGCCCAGATTATGCACGGCCTCAGGGGCTTCATCTCCCGGTCGCAGGGGATGCCGCTGCCGCCGTAGAGGCTGCTGATGCAGACCCCCGCCACGTCCCCGGGGTCGACACCCGAGCCCTCCACAACCCGCTTGATGGTGTTGAAGGTCGCCTGGACCCAGACGTCGGGCCACTGCTCCGCCCACCCCTGCTGGGGAGTGAGGACGCCATACTCCTCGAAGGCCGTGGCGAGGACCCTCCCCTCGGGGTCGACGAGGATCGACTTGGTCCCCATGGTGCCGACGTCGGTGCCCACGAGATAGGTCAACGCCCCTCCCCCTACGTGGGCTTCTGGTATCTCCGCCCGTCCCGGTCGTAGATGGTGAAGCCGATGTCGAGCCTGTGGGCCACCTCCGCCAGCTCGGGCGTCAGGTCGCCGTAGGCGAAGCCCAGGTGGTTGCAGGGCCAGACGCTGATGATCTCCTCATCAGACATCGGTATCCGCCCCTTGATCAGCGGCCAGGAGGCGTTGTACCTCTCGTGCTCGGCGGGGTCGACCTCCACCGTCTCGATGACCGTCGCCACCAGCCTGTACCTCAGGTTCTCCCTGCCGAGGCGGGCGATGGTCATGAGGTGGCCTCCCGGCGTCCTCCCCCGGACGGAGCTGCCGCCGGCCGCGTAGAATATCTCCTGTCCCATGTACTCGACTAGGTCGAGTTTTGCCTTCGACTCCATCTCGGGGCCGCCGAAGAAGTAGGGCGGGTGCTGGCCACAGTTCATGATGGTGAGGATGCCGTCCTCCACGTCCCGGAAGTCGCCGAAGCCCGCCGGCTGGCCCGTCAGCAGGTACATGAGGAGCTGGGTGAGCGCCGAGTCCATGTCGTTCTCGCAGGCGACGGGGATGACCGGCTTGGCTTCGCCGTCGGGGCCGACGTCGTTGCTCAGGAACGCCGCCAGCAGGCAGGCGGTGCACTCCCGGCTGCTCAGCTCGTCCTGGCACTTGACGCCGGCGAAGGTGATGTCGTACTCGTCGACGAGGTCGAGGCCGGCGTAGTAGAGGCTGAGCTGATAGACGAGCTTGCTGAAGCTGCGGAGCTTCTCCCTGCTCAGGTCGATGCGTCCATGGCTGCGGAGGTAGTCGGCGGCCCGCCTCAGCCTGTCGTCCAGTATCCTATACTCGCTCTCCCCCGGTCTCCCGGCCCACTCAACCATCCTCCACGCCCTCACCAGGAGCTCTGACTGGTCGAGGGCCTCGTAGCTGATGCCGAAGAGCTTCTGCCACTGGTCCACGTCCGCCGTCGTCGTCGGCATCTTCAGGCTCATGCCGCCGAGGGCGAGGTACTTCTGTCCCCTCAGCCTGTGGATGACCCTCCGGGCGGCGTCGGCGGCTTCGGCCCGCCTCCCGTAGAACCTGAGCACCGCTAGGAGCTCCTCCAGCACCCGGGGGTCGTTCTGGATGTCCCCGAAGACGTGGTAGTAGGGGACCCCTATCCGGGTGAGGCCTCCGCCCGCGGCCATCCCCGCGACCAGCCCCGGCACCTTCGGGTCCTTGTGGCTGAACATGACCACCCTGGCGATGTCGCCGGTCTCCGCCATGAACGCCTTGACGGCGTCGACCGAGTCGTAGGGGAAGGTCCACGACCCCTGGTTGACGATGAGGGCGTCCGGGGACTCGTCGGCGATCCGCTTCACATGCTCCCGGACCAGCCGCGTGTTCCAGGCGATCTGATCCATCCGGGGGAGCCCCTCGCCGCCCCTGACCACCTCGACGCCGGCGCCCAGGAGCGCGTCGATGAGAAGCTTCTCCTGGCGGAGCATGTGCTCGATGTTCTCCTCCCGGACCCAGGGCCTCGGGTCGTTCGGCGAGAATACGCCTACCTTCATGCTGTCTCCCTCGGGAGGCGCTGCTCGACGGGGAGCATGGGCCTCAGCCTCCTGTGGGGCTCCGTCTGGTACCAGTAGGCGGTGCTGCTGTAGTCGTCCGACCTCCGGTTGGCGTGGCCGTGCTCGATGGTGACCCGGATCGACTTCTCGAAGTAGATGGGGTCGAGGATGTGGTACCGGTACCAGGTGACCCTGCCGCTC
>QMXQ01000058.1 GCA_003662205.1 Candidatus Bathyarchaeota archaeon | reverse complement strand
GTTATCGACGTCCCCATCGACCCGGAGGAGAACGTGTTCCCCATGGTCCCGCCGGGGAAGGGGCTGAGGGATATCCTCGTGGAGGCGTAGGCATGCAGCAGGTGAGCACCATCGCCTTCATCGTGGAGAACAAGCCCGGCGTCCTCTTCAACGTCTCCAACATGTTCCGCCGCCGGGGCTTCAACATCGAGAGCATCTCCGTCGGCCCCGTCGATGACCGGGACCTGGCCCGGATGACGGTGACCGTGAAGGCGGACAGCCGCATCCTCAACCAGATCGTGGAGCAGCTAGAGAAGATGGTGGACGTCGTCAAGGTGAAACGGCTGGAGCCGAGGAGGACGGTGATGAGGGAGATGGCGCTGGTGAAGCTCAACACCTCGGACCCCATGGCCCGGGAGGAGGCGCTGAGGCACGTGAACAACTACCACGGGCTGATCCTGCACATAGACCCGGACAACCTCATAGCCGAGGTGACGGGGGAGCCCGAGGCCATCGACGAGTTCATCGACCACGTACGCCCCATAGGCATAGAGGAGCTCTCAAGGACAGGCGTCACCGCCCTGGAGAAGGGGCGGCTGAAGCTCTAGGAGCATGAGAACATGGTGAAAGTGTATCACGACCCGGACATAGACGAGAAGGTTCTAGAAGGACGGCGGGTCGCCGTCATAGGCTACGGAAGCCAGGGGAGGGCCCAGAGCCTGAACATGAGGGACTCCGGGGTCGACGTGGTCGTCGGCCTGAGGCCAGGTAACTCCTGGAGGCGGGCGGAGGCCGACGGCTTCGACGTGTACCCCGTCTCGGAGGCGGCCGCGATGGCGGACATCATAGTGATGCTGATCCCCGACATGGCGCAGCCCAAGGTCTACAGGGAGGCCGTGGAGCCCCACCTGGGGGCGGGGAAGACGCTGCAGTTCGCCCACGGCTTCAACATCCACTACAGGCAGATCGTGCCGCCCGAGGAGGTGGATGTGGTCATGGTGGCGCCCAAGTCCCCGGGCCCCGAGATGCGGCGGCAGTACGAGGCCGGCTTCGGCGTCCCCGCCCTCGTCGCCGTCCATCAGAACCCGTCGGGGAGGGCGAAGGAGACGGCGCTGGCGGTGGCGAAGGCCCTGGGCTCGGCGAGGGCCGGGGTCATTGAGACCACGTTCAAGGAAGAGACGGAGAGCGACCTCTTCGGAGAGCAGGCCGTCCTCTGCGGCGGCGTCGACCAGCTCATCCGACGGGGCTTCAAGGTGCTGACGGAGAACGGCTACGCGCCCGAGCTCGCCTACTTCGAGGTCCTCAACGAGCTGAAGCTCATCGTCGACCTCATCTACAAATCCGGCATCAGCGGCATGTACCACGCCGTCTCGGACACGGCCAAGTACGGCGGCATGGCCGTGGGCCCCCTCATCGTGGACGACCACGTCGAGGAGAACATGCGGCGCGCCCTCAAGGCGGTGCAGGACGGCAGCTTCGCCAAGCGCTGGATCGCCGAAGGGGAGCGGGGCTCCCCCGAGCTCAAGCGCCTCATGGCCGAGTGCGAGGCCCTGGAGATCGAGAGGGTCGGCAGAGAGGTCAGACGGATGTCCGGCATCGAGAGGTAGACCTCCTCAGAATGATTTATCTACCCCTCGATGGAACCCCATAGGAGGCGTTTCCCATGTGCCAACTCGCCGCCTACGTGGGCGACAGGCCCATAGCGCCCCTGCTGCTGAGGGCCATCGAGCTGCAGGAGCCCTACTTCGGAGCCCACGCCTCGGGCCTGGGCGTCATCGACGACGGCGTCCTCCGCGTGGAGAAAGACGCGGGTTACGTCGCGAGGGTGAAGGAGACGACCGACATCGAGTCCCTCGGGGGGACGACGGGCATCGCGCACAGCCGCTACAACTCCACCGCCAAGGACGACCCCCGCTACAACACCAGGCGGATGTCTCACCCTTTCGTGGACTGCACGGGGACCTTATGCCTGATGCACAACGGCGGCATCGCGAACTACAAGGACCACTGGGAGCGGCTACGGGGGAGGCACAAGTTCACCTCCTACGAGGCCGAGATCGACGCCATCACCGACAGCGAGGTCGCCGTCCACCTGCTTGAGGAGGCCGTGGGGGAGGGCCTCTCCATAGAGGAGGGGCTGAGGCGGATGGCGCCCCAGCTCACGGGCTCCTTCCTGCTGGCGTGCATCAGCTCCGAGGAGCCCGAGACGGTCTGGATCGCGAACTGGTACCAGCCCTGCGTGGTGGCCGTCGGCGACGACGAGGCGATGTTCTGCAGCAGCCACATCGGGTTCACCGAGGTCCGAGACGAGCTGGACCGCATCTTCGAGCCCCCGAAGAACTCCCTGCTGAAGCTGACCCGGGGCCGCGTCGAGATGAAGCCCCTGGACCCGGGGCGGAGGATCCCGGACCTCAGGCTCGACATGAACGAGCTGGGCAGGCTCATCATGGACGTGCTCCAGCGGAAGGGCGAGGTCGACTTCCGGGTCCTCTGGTACGAGCTGAACCCCGACGGCTGGGCCAGGGCCTACGGCATCACGCCCGAGGAGTGGCAGGGGTTGAGGAAGATGGGCGTCAGCATCGTCAACCCCTACATCGCGACCCTGGACATGCTCCTCGCCGAGGGGAAGATCCGGAGGAGGATCGACCGCAGGCTGGAGGGCGGCGTCGAGGGGACGCCCCGGTTCACCTACTCCCTCGCGTAGCTGCGCACTCTTTAAACCCAGCCTAAAAACTTAAATAGTTTAGGCTGACCTAAATTTTGAGTGCTTTGAGCAGCGACAGCGTCGAGGAATACCTAGAAGCCATCTACACCTTCAACGAGAGGGGGGAGCCCGCCAAGAACGTGGAGCTGGCGAGGAGGCTGAGGGTCTCTCCCCCCAGCGTCACCCAGATGATCAAGAGGCTCGCCGCCGAGGGCCTCGTCGAGTACGAGCCCTATAAGGGGGCGACGCTGACGGGGCGGGGGATGGCCCTCGCGCAGAAGGTCGTCCGCAAGCACCGCCTCCTGGAGCGCTTCCTCCACGACTTCCTCGGCCTCCGCCAGGACCGCGTCCACGAGGAGGCGTGCAAGCTGGAGCACAGCCTCTCGGATGAGGCCGCCGCCGCCCTCTGCAAGGCGCTGGACAGCCCCGAGACCTGCCCGGACGACGGCAACCCCATCCCGCCGTGCACCCTCGACGTCGAGGACTGCGCTCAGTGCGCCGAGGCGAGGGAGAGAGAAGGGGAGAGCTTCAGGCTGCTGACCCAGCTCTCGAACCTGAAGCCGGGCGAGGAGGGGGTCGTCGCCTTCATCAGGGGCGGGACGACGGCGTGCCAGAGGCTGCTGGACATGGGGCTGACCTGCGGCACTCGGGTCCGCGTCGTGAACGCCGCTCCCTTCCGCGGCCCCATAGAGATCGCCGTCCGGGGCTCTACCCTCGCCCTGGGCAGGCGGCTCGCGGGCCACGTCTTCGTCGAGATCGAGGACGACAGCACCGCGCACCGGCGCATCCATCCCCACGGTCCTCACCATGGTCGGGAGCGCAGAGGATGGAGAAGATAGAGGGCGGGCGGCTGAGGGTCGCCCTCGCCGGTAACGCCAACGTCGGCAAGAGCGTCATCTTCAACCAGCTGACGGGGCTCCACCAGCACGTCGGCAACTGGCCGGGGAAGACGGTGGAGCGGGCCGAGGGGTCCCTCAGCTTCGGCGGCTACACCATCGACGTCGTCGACCTCCCCGGCATCTACAGCCTCTCCACCTACTCCATCGAGGAGCTCATCAGCCGGGAGTATATCGCCGTCGAGCGGCCCGACGTCCTCATCAACGTCGTCGACGCCTCCGTCCTGGAGCGGAACCTCTTCTTCACCCTCCAGCTGCTGGAGCTGGAGCCCCGGATGGTCGTCGCCCTCAACCAGGTCGACCTCGCCGAGAGCAAGGGCATCCACGTCGACGCCGTGAAGCTGTCGGAGCTCCTGGAGGTCCCCGTCGTTCCCACGGTGGCGACGAAGAACATCGGCCTCCAGGAGCTGATGAGGAAGGTCATCGAGGTCGCCCGCGGGGAATGGAAGCACCCCGCCCCCATCAGGTACGGCTCGGAGGTCGAGGGACGGATCGAGGCGCTGACGGAGGCCGTCAGGGGCGTCGAGACCCCCTATCCCCCGCGGTGGGTCGCCATCAAGCTGCTGGAGGGCGACGACGAGATCAAGCGGATCGTCTACCGGCTCAAGCCCTCCGTCGAGGAGGTCGTCGAGAGGCTGAAACGGGAGATCGAGGAGATCCACGGCCACGACGCCGCCAGCGTCATCGCGTCGGAGAGGTACGCTGTCGCCAGCAGGATCGCCGCCGAGGCCTCGGTGCACCGCGTGCCGAGGAGGACCCTGGCGGACCGGCTGGATGAGGCGACCTCGCATCCGGTGCTCGGCTACGTCTTCATGGCGGCGGTGGTCCTCGCCGTCTTCTACGCCATCTTCACCTTCGGGGACTACACCTCGGGTCTCATCGGCGAGGGGTTCGAGGCGCTGAGGGCGATCTACGAGGGGTGCTTCGGCTCGGGGCCGGTGGCCGCCTTCGTCTGGGACGGATTGGTCGAGGGGATCATCGCCGGCGTCACCATCGCCCTCCCCTACATCGTCCCCTTCTACGTCGCCCTCTCCGTCCTGGAGGACTCGGGCTACCTGGCACGCATCGCGTTCCTGATGGACTCTGCGATGCACAAGATCGGCCTCCACGGGAAGGGGTTCATCCCCATGATGCTCGGCTTCGGCTGCAACGTCCCCGCCTGCCTCGGCTGTCGGATCATGGAGACGGAGCGGGAGAGGCTCATCTGCGCCTTCGTGGCGAGCCTCATCCCCTGCGCCGCCCGGAGCATCGTCATCATGGGGCTGGTGGCGGAGTACGTCGGCTTCGAGTGGGCCATAGCCCTCTACCTCATCGACTTCGTCCTCATCTTCGCCCTGGGCCGACTCGCCTTCAAGGTCGTCCCCGGCGAGCCCATGGGCCTCATCATGGAGATGCCCGCCTACAGGAGGCCGACGCTGCGGGTCACCGCGAGCAGGACGTGGTTCAAGCTCAAGGACTTCGTCAACACCGCCTTCCCCATCATGATCGCGGGCAACCTCGTCATCCAGCTCGCCAGCCTCGTGGGCCTCCTCGACCTGGTTCAGGGCGCCCTCAGCCCCGTCACCGTCGGATGGCTGGGGCTGCCGGCGGCGGCCGGCGTCACCCTGATATTCGGCGTCCTGAGGAAGGAGCTGACCCTCATCCTGCTGGCTGCCCTCCTCGGGACGAGCAACTTCGCCCTCGTGCTGACGCCGACTCAGATGTTCATCTTCGCCTTCGTCGTCATGATCTACGTCCCCTGCATCGCCACCATCGCCGTGCTGGTGAAGGAGTTCGGCTACAAGCGGGCCGCCATCATAAGCCTGACGGAGATCGGCCTCGCCGTCGCGCTTGGAGGCATCCTCCTCCGCATCCTGACTCTGCTGGGCTTCGGATGAGCGCCGGAGGCAGAGGACTCCGCTTTCCACTTCAGCGTTTTTGGCTGTTCCCTCAGAGCGATCAGCTAGGGTAGCGCACACATTGCCTGTGCAGTTGTTTAGGAAAGGTTAAAACCCGCTGAGGCGAGTGTAACTTGTTGAGGTGCTTTTATGGCTGGGTCGATGAATGAACTGGCTGCGGCCTATAAGCGGCTGATGGAGAAGGTGAAGGAGATGCTCATCTTCCAGTCGGCGGCCTCCATCATCTACTGGGATATGCAGACGAAGATGCCGCCGAGGGCCATCACCCTGAGGAGCCAGCAGCTTGCGTTGATGGAGAAGATCGGCCACAAGATGGTGACCGACCCCGAGATCGGCGCCCTCCTGGAGAAGATTCTGGATCACCCGGACTTCGACTCCCTCGATGAGGTGCAGAGGCGGAACGTGCACTTGGCGAAGAAGGAGTACGACGAGAGGACGAAGCTGCCGGAGGAGCTGGTGGTGGAGACGGCGCGGCAGCGTGCCGTCTCCATCGACACGTGGAAGAAGGCGAAGGCGGCCCGCGACTACGCGAGGTTCCGGCCGGACCTTGAGAAGATGTTCGAGCTGAGGCGGAGGGCGGCCGAGATCCTGATGGATGTGAAGGGGACGGCGACGCCCTACGACGCCCTCATCGACATCTTCGAGCCGGGGATGACCGCCGACGCCATCTCCCGCATATTCGGGGAGCTGCGCTCCGGGCTGGTCGAGATCGTGGAGAAGTGCGTGTCGGCACCGAGGCAGCCGGACGTCTCCATCCTCCGCCGCAGGGTTCCCGTGGAGGACCAGCGCAGGGTCTCCGAGGCCCTCGCCGCGTTCATAGGCTACGACGTAAAGTCGAAGGAGGCGGGGGGCCGGATCGACGAGACGGAGCACCCCTTCACGACGGGCTACTACGACGACGTGCGGATCACCACCCACTACCACGAGGACCGGTTCGCCTCCAGCATCTTCTCCGTCCTCCACGAGGGGGGGCACGCCCTCTACGATCAGAACCTCCCCCGGGAGTGGATGTACCAGCCCGTCGGGACCGCCTGCTCCTACGGGTTCCACGAGTCCCAGTCCCGGTTCGTCGAGAACATCGTCGGCCGCAGCCGGGAGTTCTGGAGCCACTTCCTCCCCGAGCTGAAGGGCCTGACCGGCGGCGTCCTCTCCGACCTCACCCTGGACGGGTTCGTCCACGCCATCAACAAGGTGGAGCCGTCGAAGATCAGGATCGAGGCTGACGAGGTCACCTACGGCCTCCACATCATCATCCGCTTCGAGATCGAGCGGGACCTCTTCGCCGGGAAGGTGACGGTGCCCGAGCTCCCCCAGGTCTGGAACGAGAAGTACCGGGAGTACCTCGGCGTCGAGGTGGAGCACGACTCCGAGGGGGTGATGCAGGACACCCACTGGGCCGGAGGCAGCTTCGGCTACTTCCCCAGCTACGCCCTCGGCAACATCTACGGCGGCCAGCTCCTCGCAGCCATGGAGAGGGACCTGCCGGGGTGGCGGAGCAGGATCGCGGCCGGCAGCTTCGCCGAGGTGAAGCGTTGGCTGGTGGATCACGTCCACAGGTACGGCAACCTCTACGACCCCGCAGACCTCATCAAACGGGTGACGGGGGAGGGCATCACCATCGAGCCCTTCCTGAGATACCTCGACGAGAAATACTCCGCGCTCTACGGCTACTGAGGACGGAGCCCTTGAGGGTCCCCGAGGAGCTGAGGCGGGTCTACCGCAGGCAGGGCTACGGGCTGGTGGGCGACCACAGCGCGGTGAAGACCTGCCACTGGGTGCGGCGGAGCCTCAACACCGGCGGCGAAGAGCACTGCTACAAGGAGCGGTTCTACGGCATCCCCTGCCACCGGTGCCTCCAGATGACGCCGAGCCTGGGCCGGTGCCTCCAGAGCTGCGTCTTCTGCTGGCGGGCGACCCCCGGGGACCTCGGCGTGGACTGGGATCAGACCCGGCTCGGGGAGGCGGAGGAGCCCGACGCCATCGTCGAGGGATGCCTCCAGGCCCACCGCCGGGCCCTGACGGGCTTCGGCGGCAACCCTCGGGTCCCCCGGGAGATGCTGGAGGAGGCGCTGCACCCGGTCCACGCCGCCATCAGCCTGGAGGGGGAGCCGACCCTGTATCCGCGCCTCGGGGAGCTCGTTGAGGCCTTCTTCGACCACGGCTTCAGGTCGGTGTTCATCGTCACCAACGGCCTCCGCCCCGATGTCCTCGCCAGCCTCGGCCGGGAGCCGTCCCAGCTGTACGTCAGCGTCTGCGCCCCCGACCAGGAGACGTACCGGCGGACGTGCAGGCCGCTGGTCCCCGACGGCTGGGGGCGGCTTATGGAGACGCTGGAGCTGCTGGGGAGCTTCAGCTGCCCCACCGTCCTCAGGCACACCCTGGTCCCGAAGCTGAACATGGCCGATCCGGCGGGGTATGCGCGGCTGGCGGAGAGGGCGGGCGCGACCTACCTGGAGCCGAAGGCGGCCAAGTCCGTCGGCTACGCCCGGCGGCGGTTCGGGTACGACGAGATGGCCTGGCACAGCGACGTACGCGCCTTCGCCGAGGCCCTCGCCGCCGAGTCGGGCTACCGCATCGTGGACGAGCATCCCCCCAGCGCCATCGTGCTGCTGAGCAAGCTGGAGAAGCCGATGAGGCTCTACTAGAGGAGCCTGAGCGCGGTCATGGTGACGCCGAGGGCGATGAAGATGCCGCCGACGATGCGGGCGAGGGTGCGCTCGCTGGTGAGGTTGGCGAGGCGGGCGCCGGACATGCCGCCGGCGACGGTGCCGACGGCGATGACGACGCTCGCGACCAAATCGACGTTGCCCCGGAGCCAGTACCCGGTGGCGGCTGAGGCGGCGGTCACGGCCATGATGATCGTCGAGGTCCCCACCGCCTTATGGATGGGGTAGTCGAGGACGAAGATGAGGACGATCATGATGAGGATGCCGCCGCCGGCGCCGAAGATGCCGCAGTTGACGCCGATGCCGAACCCCAGCGCCGCGGCCACCGCCGCCCTCTTCGCCGCCGAGTCGAAGCTGACGTAGCGCCTGAACCTCTCGGCGATGGCCGTCCGGTCCAGCCCCTTCCTCCAGATGGCGGCGCCCGACCCGATCATCCAGAGGCCGTAGCTGACGG
>QMXQ01000057.1 GCA_003662205.1 Candidatus Bathyarchaeota archaeon | reverse complement strand
GAACTCGGGCGTGTCGTAGTCGTCCTTCGACCTCGGCGGCCGGGGGTTGCCGTAGAGGCTGAACTCAGGGCACTCCATCTGGACCGCGCCGACGCCGTGGCTTAGGAGGGTCTCGACAACGTCCCGGAGCATCCCTCGCTCCCGCCGGGCGCCGCCTCCCTCCCATCGCGCCCTCGTGGCCTGGTTGAGGATGCAGTGGGAGACGAAGGCGACCTTATCGCGCGGTCGGGTCATCGCTGATTCTCACCCGCGGGCTCCGGATCTCAAGGGGGTTGTCCTCTTAATCTGCTCGCGTTGGATGCGAGGCTACAAATTTTATATTCTTAATAGTTATTCTCAATATCGGTATGTCGTTTTCGCCGAGTTCTCACAAGGATGCGCACGCTGGTCGGCGCGTCCTTGTGCTAGGGCTCGACGGCGCATCGTTCGACATCATAGAGCCCATGGTGAGAAGCGGCAGGCTCCCGAACTTGGCGAGGCTCATCGAGGAGGGCTCCAGCGGCGTCCTGGAGTCCACCGTGCCGCCGGTGACCATCCCCGCCTGGGTTAGCATGATGACGGGCAAGAACCCGGGGAAGCTCGGCGTCTTCGACCTCCTCAAGCGCGACGGCTATGGCGTCGAACCCAACGGCTACTGCTTCGATAGGCACACCCCCCTCTGGCAGATACTGAACGCCTACGGGCTCAGGACCGGCGTGATGAACCTGCCCGGGACGTATCCGCCGGAGGAGGTAAACGGCTTCATGGTCACGGGGATGATGACTCCCTCGAAGCGGAGCCCCTACAGCTACCCCTCCAACCTCGCCGCCGACCTCGACAACACCGTCTCCCAGTACGAGATCGACGTCCGCCAGTGGCAGTACTTCGACGAGGGTCACTTCGTCAAGGATGTGTACAAGGTGACGGAGAAGCGGGGGCGGGCGGCGGAGTTCCTCATCGAGGCCATCCCCTGCGACTTCTACATGATCGTGTTCACCAGCAGCGACAGGCTGCAGCACGTCCTCTGGAAGAAGCGGGAGGTCATCGAAGCCTACTGGGAGGAGCTGGACAGGGTCATCGGGAGGATCCTGCGCCTCTTCGGGGACGACACCACCGTCCTGGTGGTCTCGGATCACGGCTTCGGCCCGCTGAAGAGAACCTTCTACGTGAACGAGTGGCTCCACAGCCGGGGCTACATCCGTGTCAAACGGGACACCAATAAGAGGCTCCTCGTCAGGCTGGGGAGGTTCGTGGAGCGCTTCTACCGGTTCCTGGGCGAGAAGAAGCTCCTCCACCCCATCACCGATCTCATCAAGAAGACGGTGGGGATGGACAGGCTTCAGCGATATGTCTACATGTATCTTTCAAACGAGCGCCTAGAGAGGAGGGTCAACTGGGCGAAGACCAAGGCGTTCAGCTGTGTCCACACCCCGCACTTCGGCCACATCTACCTCAATATGAGGAGGAGGCTGCGATCCGGCACGGTGGCGGAGGAGGAGAGGGACGAGCTCCGCCGGAGCATCATCAACGAGCTGATGAACCTCACCGACCCGACCACGGGTGAGCGCCTGAAGGTGGAGGCGTACACGGCCGAGGAGGTCTACTCGGGGCCCTACGTGAAGGACGCCCCGGACATCGTCTTCATCATCGACGACGGCACGTGCGAGATAGACGCCAAGGTGGGGGAGGGCAACCTGTTCGAGCCGGGCGCGCCGCTGACGGGCTGGACGGGGACACATACGAAGGGCGGCGTCTTCATCGCCCGGGGCCCCGGCATCAAGCGGGGATACCGGGTGAAGGGGGCGAGGATACTCGACGTCGCCCCTACCATCCTGCGCTTGTTCGGCATCTCCCCGCTGGACGATATGGACGGCAGGGTGCTTGAGGAGATCTTCACCGAAGACGCGGAGGTGTCCGAGAGAGAGATGCTAACTACGATCGATGGTGGCGGACCCTCTGAGGTCGGTCTCACGGAGGAGGAGAAGGCTCTTGTCGAGGCTCGGCTCAGGAGTCTCGGCTATATCTCATAGATGCACCTCTACCTCAGCATTTATCCGCGGAACGCCTGCCGGTTTTGGGAGAGCATCCCTTTTATTGCGGATGGATTTTAAAGGAAGGAGGATGTATGACAGCGACCTTCCAGTTCGACGCCGCCTTCAACATCCTGCTCCTAGTCACTGTCATAACCCTCATCGCTAGGAGGCTCCGCGTCTCCTACACCATCGGCCTCATCATCGCGGGCTTGATGGCGACGCTCTATCCCCGGTTTCCCCTGCTCAACATCTCCCCGTCCATCTTCATCGCGCTGCTGCTCCCGCCCATCATATTCGAGGAGACCCTCCACCTCGATATCGACGGCCTCATCGACGACTCCGACGTCATACTGAGCTACGCCCTCGCCGGCACCCTCGTCATGATGATCGCCGTGGCTCTATTCGCATACTTCCTCTTCGGGTTCACGCCCCTGGAGGCCTTCCTCCTAGGTATCATCATCGCGCCCACCGATCCCGTCGCCGTGATCGCAACCCTCCGTCAGCTCGGCGTCGTAAAGAGGTTCGAACTTCTGGTGACGGGGGAATCCCTCTTCAACGACGGCGTCGCCATCATCGTCTACTCCATACTGGTTTCGGTCGTCTCCCTGGGCGCTCCGACCCCCCTCTCCGTCATGAGGGTTGCCGTCATCTCCATCGTGGGCGGCGTGCTGGTGGGCGTCGCTGGGGGCTACCTCGTCCAGTTCATATTTCTCTGGACTGACGACAAATTCGCGGAGGTCCTGCTCTCCTTCATCGCCGCCTTCGGCGTCTTCAGGCTGGCGGAGGAGCTGGGGGCCAGCGGCGTCATCGCGACCGTGCTCGCCGGCCTCATAATCAACTACCGCTGCCGCAGGTTCGGGGGGATCAACGCCGAGTCCATGGAGATGCTGAACACTATGTGGGAGTTCGTCGGCTTCACCGCCTCCGGCGTCGCCTTCATCTTCATTGGCATGTACCTCGATCCAGCGCTGCTGATGAAGTTCTTCTGGCCCGTGGTCGCCCTCACCATCTTCCTCCTCTGGGCTAGGTACTGGATGGTGGAGGGCATAGCCGAGGCGATCGAACGCGTCAGCGGAAAGCGTATACCGGATAACTGGAGGCTCGGCCTCTTCTGGTCTGGACTGAGGGGCGCCGTCTCCATAGTCCTCGTCCTAGGTGTATCGGGGCTATCCCTCCCCCACATCGAGGGCATGACCGCCCTGACCTACGGGGTCGTCCTCGCCACCAATCTCCTGCAAGGGCTGACGGCAGCCCCCCTCGCACGAAGAATAGAACTATCGACGAAGAATAAACCTCGGACTCCAAGCGGGGACTCGGGTCACGTCGAGGACGCGTAGCGGCAGACCTCCCTCAGGGGGCAGCGACCACATCGAGGCGTCGCCCTGCAGAAGTTCTTTCCCAGCTCGTCGATGAGAGCGTGGAACTCCTTGTAGAGCTCGAGGTCCGCCGGAAGCTGCGATGTGAAGAGCCTCTGGAGCTCCGAGTAGCCCCCGGTGCCTAGGCCCAGCCTCTCCGCGAGGCGGATGGTGTAGAGGTCGATGGGGAAGACGAGCCGGCTCGCGGCGTAGAGGAGGACCGCGTCGGCCGTCTCGGGGCCGACCCCCCTCGACGAGAGGAGCTCCCGCCGGAGCTCCCCCGTGTCCGTCTTCCCGAACATGCGCTCCATGCTCCCATTGTATTGGTCGACGAGGGTGCGCGCGATGGTCACCAGCCTCTCGGCCTTCTGCCTGAAGAAGCCAGCTACCCTGATGAGCGCTGCGACCTCCTCGGCAGACGCCGACGCGAGGGCGGCGGGTTCGAGAAGTCCTGCCTGCTTCAGGTTTTCGATGGCCCGGGCCGCGTTTCCCCACGTCGTTCGCTGCGTGAGGATGGCCCCGACGAGCACCTCGAAGGGGGTCGCCACGGGCCACCAGCCCTGGGGGCCAAAGTGGGCGAGGAGCCGCTCGTAGACCTCTATGAGCTTGAGCATCTCGGGTCGCTCAGAACTTACCTCCAACAGGGATAAAAAAGAGATGCGTCAGAGGTGCCGTCGGCGAGGAAGTTCTCGTGTGCCTTCTCCATGAGGGACTCTAGATGCGGGCTATGCCTTGTGGACGATCTCGCCGTCGATGATGACCGTCTCCACCCGGGTCCGCAGCTCCAAGGGGTCGCCGTCTAGGATGCGTATGTCCGCGTCCTTCCCCTTCTCTATGCTGCCGACTTGGTCGGCGACGCCCAGGATCTCGGCGGGGGTGATGGTGATGGCCCGCAGGGCGGCGTCGTAGGGGAGGCCGTGCTTGACGGCCATGCCGGCGCAGAGGGGTAGGAAGGCGATGCTCTGGCCGACGGCGTCGGTCTGGATGGCGAACTTGACCCCGGCGTCGTGGAGAACCTTGGGCGTCTCGAAGCTGAGCTCTCGCATCTCCCACTTCGGTCGCGCCATGAGGCTGGGCCCCCAGACCGCGGGGACGCCCTTCTCCGCGAGCCAGTCGGCGATCCGGTGGCCCTCCGTCGCGTGCTCCCAGGATATCTCGACGTCGAACTCCTCGGCGATGCGGATGGCCGTCGCGATGTCGTCCGCCCTGTGGGCGTGGGCCCGCAGCGGGATCTCGCGCCTCAGCACCGGCTCCAGCGCCTCCAGCCTCACGTCCCTCTCCGGCATCTTCTCGGGGTCGTCCTTGAACCGCTCCTTCTTCTCCATGTAGTTCCTCGCCTTCGTCAGCCACTCCCTGAGGATGGCGGCGACGCCCATCCGGGTCGAGGGCATCTTCTTCTGCTCCTGGCCGTAGACCCGCCGGGGGTTCTCGCCGAAGGCGATCTTCATCCCCGAGGAGTTGCGGATGACCATCTCGTCCACGGTGACCTTCGGCGCCGTCTTCAGCACCACGCCGGTGCCGCCGATGACGTTAGCGCTCCCCGGCAGGATCTGGGCGGTGGTGATCCCCGCCTTCAGCGCCGCCTCCAGGCCGCCCTCGTCGGCGTTCGCCTTGATGGCGTCTATCGCCCTCATCTGGGGCGTCGCGGGGTCGGTCATCTCGTTCCCGTCGCTCCCCGCCCAGCCGATGGTCTCCTCCCAGATGCCGATATGGCAGTGGGCCTCGACGAGGCCGGGCATCACCACCTTCCCGGAGGCGTCTATGACCTCGGCCCCCCTCGGCACTTCAACGTCGGCGCCGACGTCTACGATCTTGCCGCCGTCTATGAGGACCGTCCCCTCCTCGATGGTCCCCTGGGTTATGGTCAGTATCCTGCCACCTTCGATGGCGAACATTCAACTCACCGCTGAGAGATTCGGCGGACTAGGTATATAGTGTTTTAACCTGGCCGACGGCCTCGAGGCTGCCGCCGTGGCAGCGGCCGGAGCATAAACGCGGAGGCAGGGAGGCAGCTATTTTCTGGTCTTCTTTCTCAGGGGGCAGTTCTTCCTGTAGCTCGCCTTGCACCGTCGGCAGTTCTTCACCAGGTTAGCCCTGAACCTACACACCGCATATCACCCATCCTCTTCTCTCCTTCCGCGCTCTTCGGCGGCGCCTCTCACCCTCCAATCGACGAAAAGGAGGGAGGTGGAGGCCCCTCACCACTTGTCGTAGCTGACGATCTCTCTCAGGTCCTTCCGTCCCTTCGGGCCTGGGGTCTCGGCGGGGTAGCCGAGGGGCGTCAGCGCCACAACCCTGACGCCTTCGGGGATGCCGAGGGCCTGCTTCACCGCCTCCTCGTCGAACTGGCCGCCTATCCAGCAGGTGCCGAGCCCCTGCTCCGCCGCCGCCAGGATCAGGTGCTCCATGGCGATGCCCATGTCGAGCATGTAGTACTGCTGGTTGAACCGGGAGCCGGATAGCTCCGGGTGGGCGCAGCCCACGATGATGACCGGGGCCTCGGCGGCCCACTCCCGGGTGGCGATGGCCTTCCGCTTGGCGGGGTCCGTGACGACGATGAACCTCCAGCACTGCCTGTTGCCCCAGCTCGGGGCCAGCCTGGCGGCCTCCAGGACGTACTCCAGCTTCTTCTGGGGGACGGGGTCCGACTTGTACCTGCGGATGCTCCGCCGCTTCCTGACCAGTTCAAGGAACTCCACGCGGGGTCACCTCACCCTCAGAAGCTCCTCTAGGATGCCGAGCTGGGTGGGGCTCGTGCGGACGATGTCGCTGGTGGATATGATGCCGACGACCTTGTCGTTCTCGACGACGGGGAGCTTCTTGATCTGCTTCCTCGCCATGATCTGGGCCGCCTCCTCGACGGCGGCGTTGGGATCGATGGTGATGAGGGGGCTCGACATGATGTCCTTCGCCCTCACCACCGCCGGGTCGAAGCCGGGCTCGACGATCCTCTGGAGGATGTTCCGCTCGGTTATGATGCCGACGGGGCGGCCGTTGTTGGTCACGATGACGGAGCCGATGCGGAACTTGTTCATCTTCGAGACCGCCTCCAGGACGGTGTCGTCGGTCCGCACGGTCTTCACGTTCCTCGCCATGATGTCTCTCACGAGGAGAATCCCACTCATAGAACCAGCTCTCCCAGATGCGCTCAGGGAAGAGTTGAGCAGCCGAGCATTTTAACGTTTCTTATCCCGCACCGTCCGGCGGCCGACGGCCGCGATGAACGGAGACTTCCTCTTAGGATGCCTCAGATAAGTGCCTTTGAAATTTGGGTCATAGTTCCGCCGCGTTCCTCTCCGATATCTGCATGGCCGCGCAGGGGTAGAGCGCGACCCGGGCCTCGGGCCCGTGGGCATCCTCCAGCAGCCTCAGCGCCTCCGTCCACGACTTGACCCAGAGGGAGCCCTCGCCGTAGTAGGCCTCGTCCGCCTTCATCAGGTGAGGTGAGACGGCGATGACGCGGCCCATCCTCCAGGGCCTTCGGATGTAGACGTCGGGCCTCCAGCCCCTGCCGCCGTAGTCGGCGCCGAAGCGGCCGTTGTAGTAGTGGACTCGGCACCCCTCGGGGGTGTAGAGGAGGAAGACGAGGTCACCGCCCTCCCTCACGGACTCGACGGCGATGTGGTACGCCTTGTATCCCTCGTTCGCCATCGGGTAGCCGTTGCCGATGGAGACGTCGGCGTCCTCGACGGTGGGGGTGGCGTAGTGCCTCCGCCCCAGCTTGACGCCCTCCCTGTGGGCCTCCACCACGTCGCCGCAGACGAGGTCTGCCACGTCGCGGTCGGCGTTTATGAGAGCGTTGACCACGAAGTCGAGGCCCGCCATCCGGGCCGCCTCCTCGGCGTCGAGCCTCCTCTGGTTCTCCTCGACCCGCCCCGGGCCGACGCCGCCGCCGAGGTCGTGGTTGTGCCAGATGGTGTCGATGCCGGCGACGCCGGGGAGGAGCATCTTGGCTCCGCCGCCGAAGCCGTAGCCGAAGTGGGGCATCAGCGCGCCCACCGCGACCTTGAGGTCGCAGCTCATCACCTCCCGGTTCACCCTCACCGGCGTCCCGTAGCTCGTCTCCCCCACCTCGACCAGGTTCTCGTAGGGGTTGTGGTTGAAGACGAGGAACCGCTCGGGGACCTCATCGCCGAGCTTCTTCCGGAAGTCCTGGAGCATCCGCGCGCCGTGGGCGCCCGACGCCATGACGAAGCTGATCCGGTCGGCGGCTAGGCCGCCCCTGCGGAGCTCGTCGAGGACCGCGGGGAGCATCTGCCACGTCTTCGTCGGCCTCGTCATATCGTCGAAGATGATGGCGCACCGCCTCCTCCCTCGCGCCAGCTCCCTCAGCGTCGGCGAGCCAACGGGGCGCTGGAGCTTCTCCGCGATCTCCGCCTGGGTCAGGGGCCTCGCGTCGTGGCCCGCCATGCGCTGCTCGTGGATCGTCCAGCCGTCGGGGAACTGGAGCTCGACGGGGTCGTCGCCGTACCACTCGTACGCCGGCACCTTGATCCTGATGGGGCACATCTCGGGTAAGTGTAGGCGGCGGGGTGTTAAAAGATTGAGGCGCCCGGGAGCCGGGCAACAAAATCCATAAAGCGGGGGCGCCGCCCTTATAACCTATGTCTCCTTCCGCCGCGGTTGCTGGGGGCGGGCAGGTGAAGCCCGACGGGATCGTGATTCTGGACTTCGGCGGCCAGTACTGCCACCTTATCGCGCGCCGGATCCGGGAGATGAACGTCTACTCCGAGATACTGCCGTGCGACGCGTCTCCCGAGGAGATCGAGGCGCTGGACGGCGTGATGCGGGTGAGGGGCATCATCCTCTCGGGGAGCCCCGCGAGCGTGAGGAGGGAGGACGCGCCCAAGCTGGACGAGGGCGTCCTGGGCCTCGGCCTCCCGGTCCTCGGCCTCTGCTACGGCCACCAGCTCATCGCCCACATGCACGGCGGCGAGGTGCGGCGCGGCGAGAGGCGGGAGTACGGCATCACCGAGGCCTTCATCGACCGCCCCGTCGGCGTGCTGGGGGGGATGGCCCCCGTGGAGAGGGTGTGGATGAGCCACGGCGACACCGTCTTCTCCGTCCCGGACGAGTTCGAGGTGCTCGCCCACACTGAGGTCTCCCCCGTCGCCGCCTTCAGGCACCGGTCCAGGCCGCTCCACGGGCTGCAGTGGCATCCGGAGGTGGTTCACACCGAGAAGGGGAGGGAGATGCTCAGGAACTTCGTCTTCGACATCTGCCGCTGCCAGCCCACCTGGAGGCCGGAGGACGCCGTGGAACGGGCCGTGAGGGAGATCAGGGAGGTGG
>QMXQ01000056.1 GCA_003662205.1 Candidatus Bathyarchaeota archaeon | reverse complement strand
TTGTGCTCCTGGATCACGGCCTCGAGGCTGGCCACCGCCTGCATGACGACGACAGCCTTCACCCCGCCCGCCAAGGGACCCAGAACCGAGTTCCAGACGAGGGCCCCGCCCAAGCCGCCGCCCATGAGGCCGACAGGGTCGGCCTCATGGGCAGCGGCTTGGGCGGGGCCCTCGTCTGGAACTCGGTTCTGGGTCCCTTGGCGGGCAGGGTGAAGGCTGTCGTCGTCATGCAGGCGGTGGCCAGCCTCGAGGCCGTGATCCAGGAGCACAAGTTCAAGGCCCCCTGCCTGAGGGCCTATGGTCTGCCCGCGGACACACCCGACGAGGAGGCCATCGCGAGGGTTGCGCCCCACGATCCCCTCCGAAGGCTCCGGAAGCTCCAGCCGGGGACGCCTCTGCCGCGGACCGCCATCTACCACGGGGCGGAGGACGCTAACATACCTCCGGAGACGAGCGCGATTCCCTTGGCGGAGGCGTTGAGGAGGGCAGGGGGAGAAGTATCCCTTGAGCTCTTTCCCGGCGTCGGTCACGCGGTTTATGCCATGGGGGAGCCCATCGAGAGGCGCATCGAGGCGTTCTTCTCCTTCCTAAGGGAAGATCGCATGAGCCTCTGAAAACTTTAGTTCGATATTTTCAATATCGACGGTCTTATTGTATTCCTAAGCCCTCTGCTACGCTTTTAGGGTCGCTCTATCGGTGAAAACAGGTTCTTCTAACGGCTTACTTGAGAACAAGCAGCGCTGATTTGAGCCTCTTGAGCTGAGCGCGTAGACTACGGAGGGATTGAAGAGGGTCCTTGAGGCCTGTGAGGCCGTTGGGCATAACCGTCATGATGACGTAGATGAAGATGATGGGGAACAGTCTCTCCCAAAGCTTCACGCCCAATCCGAAAAGTTGGAGCAAAACATAGCTCAGCGTCTTCTGGGCCATAGCCACCAAGACGCCCCCGATGATCGCCCCGTAAATATTGCTTAAGCCGCCTAGGGCGCTGCCCGCCATCACGCTGATGAGGAGATCGTCGGAACCCCCGAAGCCCATTCCACGCCAGAGGGTGATGATGGAGCCGGCGAGGGCGGATAGGGCGCCTGAGATGAACCAGGAGGCGATATGCGCGTGAAAGGTGTTTATCCCAAGGACGGCGGCCAGGTCCTCGTCCTCAGCGGTGGCCCTCAAGGATATCCCGGAGCGAGTTCTCGTGAGGAAAAGGTGGAGGCCAACCACTAGGACAACGCAGGCGAGGGGGCCGATTAGAGAGATGCCGGGCAGCCCATTAAGGTTGAAGTCAGCTACCTTGAGTACGAATCCCCTTGAAGGAATTTTCAGCGAGTAATAGCGGACCCAGTAGCTGAATATGCCCGTGATCGATACCAGCATCTGGGCGATGACGAAGGAGGTGAAGGTGAGCACGATATCCCGGGTCCATTTTCTCGTGCGCTCGCCTATGGGGCGGACCACCCCGATATACAGGATCACACCTACGGCGCCGCCGAATAGCGCTGCGAAGGGCCAGGTATCATAGGGGTCGAAGCCCCACGCTCGCACCATGTAGAAGCTGACCATGCTCCCTATGGTCGCGTAGTTGACATGGGCGAAGTTGGGAAACTTCTCCATCATGAAGGTGAAGGTGAACCCTATACAGAGGAGCACCATCAAAGAGACATTTACCAGATCAGCTACAGCGTCTGGTAAATTCCTCCGCGCAGGGCGCATCTTCCCGGGGAATCGTTCGAAGGGATGACACCTGAAAGATTCCAAGAATTGCTGGAAACACGTCTCCAGGTCGCCCTGGAGCGTTGATCCACCCGGGTAAGCTAGATAGACGGTGAACATCCTCCCCGTCTGAGTGCAGTTCCAAATCCCCAGAACCCCAGACCACGCGCCCGTATCGGGGTTCGAAGCTGTGAAATACGCGTAAAGAAGGTCATGACCGTCTTTCGACGAGTTCCCATATTGCTTGATTGTGAATGAAGTATCGTTTTGCCCGGACCCAAATACGTTCTCTAGGGCCTCCTCCAGACGCGGGACAGGTTCGGGGGGAGACCAGATGATTATGATCTCCTCGAGCAGCTGATCCTCGCCTTCCAGAAACCCCGAGAGTACCCCGGCACTCTCATTCGCTGCAATACCTCCGAAGCCGGAGACGTTTAACGTCGTTCCTCGCGGATATTCAAAGGAGAAGCCATAGCCGAAATATTTTTCATATTCAACGGTCTGGGCCTGGGCCTTTGAGCCGTTCCACCATATGTTCGTGGCGGTAACTGCGCCCACGATGATGAAGGCCAGTAGTATTGAAGTGAAATTGAATTCCTGCTTCTCGGCTAGTTTCGGTCCGTCATCCAAATTCAACACCTTAGATGTACTGAAGTATGGAATTTGGATGCCTTCTTTTCAACCGCTCGTATCGAAGGCAGAGCTGCCAGAGAATGAACAGCCCCACCAGCCAGAACGCTAGGGTGGGGAATAACGGCAGAGAGAACCTCGGTCTCGCAACACCTGGAAGCCGGACCCGATACAGCCAGAGATGGGTGATGTAGAAGAAGAGGGGCGTCCTGCCGAAGGTGAGGATGACGCCCGTGATCCCCCGGTTGAATCCTCGTCGATCCTGTAGGTAGAGGCCTAGGGCTAGGAAGAGGGACATGCCGCCGAGGGTCCAGAGCAGGAACGCTAGGCTCGGCGGATACTTCGACACGTACAACCAGTCTATGATGGGGTCCCCCCAGCCCCGCCGGGGGAGGAGATTTCCATAGCCGTTCAGCCACCTGACCACGAACCAGAGCAGATAGGATGCACCGCCCGCCGCTAGGAGGGGCACCTTGAGTGCTCTTATCTGCTCGGGGTCGCGCCGGGAGAGGTAGACGCCGAAGCACCATCCGAGGCCCATCACACCTATCCAGGGTATGATGGGGTAGAGGCCCACGTAGGGCCACCAGTCGAAGTTGGGCTCGTGGATGATGACCCGGAGGTACCAACCCCACCATGTGTCCCTGGGGATGAAGCTTAGGTCGAGGAACGGGTGATTCAGGACGATGACCAGCGACAGGATGAGGATGACGATGGGCGGCAGCCTCCTGTAGATGCTGAAGATGATGAAGCAGACGCCGATACAGGCGATGACCCCGAAGTACGTCGGGGGCAGGTCGAAGGCAGGGGCGACGACCAGGGCCTCCAGCAGGAGCAGCACCAGGCCCCGCTTAATCATCCTGAGGGTGATGCGCCCCTGGGACTCGCCGCGGCCGAGCCTCTTCGCCGTGGAGAGGGCGAGGGCGGTGCCGGCGAGGAATATGAAGGTGGGCGCGCAGTAGTGGCTGACGAACCGAGCCAGGAACCATGTGAGGTTCACGAAGGGGGGCCTCCGCCCCAGGATCCCCTCGCCCCCGTGGTGGTACCTGTTCCAGAAGCCCGAGACGTGGTCCCACGCCATCAACACCATCACGACGCCCCGGGCGAAGTCGATGAACGGAAGCCGGGCAGATGTCTTCGGGCGGACTACGGATGTTTTAGCCTGCTGCACGGAACTTCCACGTCTCATATACTTAATGAGTCTTCCGCACGCGGGGACCGGCTCCGCCCCGTTTTTTCATTGAGAGGAAGAAAAAATGTGGTGGTTAGTTGAATGGCTTGATGAACTTCTCCGTGATGTTTATCCGCCGCCTCGCGAGCTCCTCGAAGAACCGCTCAGACAACCCCTCGTCCCACCCGATCTTGACAGGATGGATCACGCCGGCTTCTTTGAACTCGCCCCGGGCGATCATCTGGGCGACGATGCTACACGGAAACGCCGTCGTCCTCGCCATCGCGGAGATGTCGTTCACGGGGTCATAGAGGTCGATGAACTCGTAGATGTACGCGGCCGGCTGCCCGTCCTTGACGCCGGAGACCTCCACCCTCTGGCAGATGGCGTCCCCCTCGCCCGGCTCATACTGTAGCGTCTTCTCCCCCAGCGCCAGGAAGAAGTCTCGGGGGGAGACCTCGACTTCCTTCACCTTCACGGGCTCCTCGTCAAGCAGGTGGAGGTCGATGAGCTTCCGCCAGATCTCGCAGTGCCCCTCCCAGCGGACGGTCTTCGCCCACGCGTCCTTCACCCCTTCCAGCCCCAGGTGCTCGACCACGTCGATGAGGTCGCCGGTGGTGTAGGCCTCGCATCTGCCGATGGGCTCAGGGAAGACGATCTCCTCGGGGTCGCTGAGACGGGGGATCTCGACGATCTCCCCGTCCTTCAGCACCCGGGAGACGCCGACGTTGCCGAGGGCCGCGTACGGCCAGTACCACGAGATCTTGTACCGGAGGGGATTGTTGTAGCCGGGGGTCCCCCGCTGAGGGAAACCGCCGCACCAGACGTGGAACCGCTCAGGCTTGTCCAGCTTCCGGGCGCCGACGCCGCAGAGGACGCGGTCGATGCCGATGTCGAGCCCTATGTGGGGGACGACGGTGACGCCGGCCCTCTTGGCCGCGTCATCGAGGTCGAAGATGGTGGCGAAGGACGCCGCCACGTCCGCGTACCCTATCCCCGCCTCGATGGCGGCGGCCGCGGCCGCGTTGCAGAAGGGGCGCGGCAGCGCGCTGGCCACGACGTCGAAGCCCTCGCGCATGAGCTTCACCGTTTCGCGCCTGTCGGTCACATCCACTCGTTGGACCTCGATCTTCTCGCCGCCGACCCGTTCCGCGAAGCGCTTCGCCCGCTCAAGGTTGACATCGGCAGCGACGATCTCAGATACATGGGGCTGGGCGTCCAAGTCCTTCAACAGCCCGTACCCCATCTTACCGATGCCCAATACGAGTACCCTCATATCAACATTCCACCAGTAGAGTGAACTTTATTCCTCGGATTATTTAAAACCGGCCCGCTTGATGGAGACATTCGTGCTCCATCTACCGGATTCATTAGTGCTTGGAGTTCACTTGAGACCTCTTAACGGGAAGAGTGATGATGAAGGTGGTTCCTTCCCCTTCTCTGGATTCTGCCGTAATGGTTCCTCCATGTGCCTCCACCGCCCGCTTGCAGTAGGCGAGGCCCAGGCCTGTGCCCTTGGGTTTTGTCGTATGGAAGGGTTTGAATAGGTTCGGCAGGATCTCCTTTGGAATACCCTTGCCGGTGTCTCTGACCTTGATGACGATGTGATCTTTCCTTTTCTCGGCTGAAAGGGTTAGCGAGCCTCCCTGGAGCATCGCCTCCACAGCATTCCTGATGAGGTTGTCGAGCACTCGGCGTATCTTCATCGGGTCTAGGGAGATGGATTCTAACCCCTCTCCGAGGCTAAGGATCAACTCTATGGGGGGGGGAAGCGCGGCGTCGTCAGCCGCCTTTCGTATGAGACCGGCAAGGTCAACGGGTTCCGTCTTCAGAGGGGACTCCCGAGTTCGATGCCGGATCTCCTCGAGCATCTGGGCGGCGTATTCAACGGCATTGTCAATGGTTTTAAGCAGCTCCTCCATCTCCTCGGGGGCGCGTCGGATGAGATAGACAGCGTTCTTGATGGTCTGGAGGGGGCCTCTAAGGTCATGACCCACCATAGAAGCGACGCTGCCGGCTGCAGCCATACGCTCCGCGTCAAGGAGGTCTCGGGTCCTCTCATCAACCAACCGCTCTAGCTCATCAACCCGTCGAAGACGGCTGAGGGCGGAGGCGAGATGCTCCGCGAGGATCTCAACAAGCCTACGATCATCCTCCGTGAAAGCAGCTACGGTTTTCTTCTCGACGTTGATCACCGCGACTACCTTGTCGTCGACCTTGACGGGCACCGCAAGCTCTGAGAGAAAGGGGGGCTCTTCCCGTCCTTCTATTGGCGCATGGATGTATTCAGGATCCAGCCGGACATCATGAATCAGCTGTGAACGACCGGTCCTTACAACTCTAGCAGTGATACTGGGTTGATCAAGCGGAATGACCCAGTCCTTCGGCAGCTCTACACCAATATAGGCAACATATCGAGCTACGCCGCCCTCAACAACGCTGATCCCAGCCCACTGGAAGCCCAAGACACTTCTCAACGAGTCTAAGGTAGCGTTGAAGGCCTCCTTTCTGTTCTTTACGTAAGCTAGCTTGGAGGCGCTCTCATGGAGGGCGGCGATCTTCGCTGCCTGAATCTCCTTGGCCTCCAAGAGGCGGATCCGGTTGATGGTGGATGAGACATGTCCCGCGAAGATCTCCAGAAGCCTCTTATCCGCCTCTGTGAAGGCGTTGAGCTTCGTGCTCTCGATGTTGATGATGGCCACAACCTCACTGTCGATCTTCACGGGGACGGCGAGCTCCGAAAGGGTCTGGTAGGCGTCTTCTGCGAATCCAGGTACGAAGTCCTTGTCTTTCCTTGTGTCAAGTATCAGCTGGGTTGCACTAGTTCTGACGGCTCTTACCGTGATACCAGGTCCGTCAAGCGGCATCTCTAAGACCTCATCCGTCTCAACGCCCTTGATCAGGATGTGGCGAAGGAGGTCTCCCTCTACGATGGCGAAGCTGCCCATATTGAATCCTAGGACCTGCTCTATGGCGTTGAAGGTCAGCTCCGCCACGGCCTCCACGGTCTCAGCCCCGGCCAGCTCGGCGGCATACCTATGGAGAACTTCGAGGCGCTGTTCGTACCTTTTTCTTGAGGTTACATCTCGAATAAATGCGAGGGAGGCAGGTTTATCCTCGAACTCGATGAGGGAGACATGCATCTCGACGTCGACACGGGTTCCATCCTTTTTCAACAGCTGTGCTTCATATCGCCCAGGCTTTGGCTCGCCTCTCTGCCGTCCAAGGGTGATTTTTCTGATCTCGTCTCTATCTTCAGGAGCGACGAATTGCATGGCGTCCTTGCCTATCAGTTCCGAAGGGTGGTTGTAGCCGAGGAGTTCCACCGCGGCCTGATTCACGTACACGTATTTAGTCCCCTGGATGACGAAGATCGCGTCCATGGACGCTTCAAGAAGACTGGCGTATCTCCGCTCTGAGACCTTCAGCTGCTCGGTTTGTTTTAGCCGGGTCAGCGCGGAGGCGACGTGCTGGGCTAGGATCTCCAAAAGCTTTTGATCCTCGTCTGTAAAAGCATCGAGCTGGAGGCTCTCAACGTTGAGAACGGCGATCACCTCTCCGTCCACGATGACGGGGACGGCGAGCTCCGAGAGGCTGTCGGTGGAGCCGCGAACGAAGTCGGGGTCGCCCCGGAGGTCGTTGACGCGGACGGTTCGGCGCTCGCGCGCCGTCTTCACGGTGATGCCCTTCCCGTCCAGGGGGAGGCTCAGACCTAGGAGGGGGGCGCCCCGGATGCCTACTGTCCTTAGTTTGTTATCCTCGACAATCAGAAAGGCAATAAATTCGAAGCCGAGGGCATCCTCCATGGCGTCGAGCGTCGATTTAACGACTTCCTCAAAGGTCTCAACAATACTGAGGGAGGAGGCGTGCCTGTGGAGCGCTTCAAGGCGTGTTTGATATCGGATGCGCTCTGAAACGTCCCGGGCTATGATCTGTACGCCGACAAGCTCGCCGTCCCGAAGTATCGGCGAAGAATTTATCTCAAAAGGCACCGAGGCGCCGCTCTTCGCCTTCACCCAGACAGTGTAAGGCGGGAGGCTACGTGCCCCCTTTTTAAACCGCCTCAGCCTCTGGCTGGCAATTTTTGCTGACTCGGGGAGGAGGATATCTCTCATGTCCTTACCGAGAAGATCATCAGCGGTGTAGCCTGCCTTCGGGATCGTTCCTTTGCTGAGGTACGTGAACCTGCCGTCTAGGTCGATGATGGCGAGTATATCGCCAGCATTCTCCGCTAGCACCCTGAACTTCCTTTCAGACGCCCTGAGCTCTTCCTCCATCCTCTTCCGTTCTTCATTCAGCTCGATGGCATAGAGGGCGTAGGAGATGTCGCCCGCGACCTCGTTGAATAGGTCCCGCTCTTCCTCGCCGACCATTATCGGGGGCACAACCACAGTCAGGATGCCGTAGACCTTATCGCCGTAGGCAAGTTGACGGGTCAAAATGGCGCCATCGGGAATTTTGCCTTCTAAAGGACAGTTGGCACAGAAGTCTTTATGGCTGGGGATTATATTCACCCCGGGATGTTCCAGCGCCGTTCTTACACACGCTGGGGGATTCCCCCCTCTCATCAGCTCAACTATCCTATTCAAGGGGTCTACTATCTCGGGGTTTGAAGCGAAGACCGCTTCGCCATCGCCCTCCATCAGGATTATCCAGGTAGCGAGGTAGCTGGAGGTCGTGATGAGGAGATCGCAGACCTGCTGCAGCAGCCTATTACGGTCCCTCTCCTTGGTGATGAGCTGGTTGATGCTCCGGATGGCTCGCAGCGCCTGATTGAGATAGCGAATGAGGTTCTCCGCGCGATGCTTCTCGACCGCCGCCTTAACGCGTCGCACCAGCACCGTGTAGTGGCTCGGGTCGATCTCCTTCCGGATGTAGTCGTCGACCCCCGCCGCGAACGCTGCCTCGGCCACCTCCTCGCTGCCCTGTCCCGTGTATAGTATAAACGGGACCCTCCTCATCTCGCGGATACGTCGACACAGCTCCAGACCGTCCATGTCGGGCATCACGTAATCAGATATCACACAGTCGTAGGGTTCCCGCAGCTTTTGTAACGCCTCCGTAGCCGATAAAGCCGTATCCACATGAAGACCGGGGTCCTCCATCTCCAAGAAACGCTTCACAAACTCGATCTGATCCGGCTCATCATCTACGTAGAGCACCCGGATGCGATGCCGCTCGGGACGATCGACGGTCGACAAATCTCCTCAAAAAGGGAGGAGACACTGA